>JALZMG010000361.1 GCA_030858325.1 Actinomycetota bacterium
GCTTTCGTCGGGTTCGTCACGTGGGCCGGCGCCTCGGTGCAGTGGTGGGTCCTGGCCGTGGCCTCGGCCGTCGCCACGCTCGTGTCGAACGCGGTGCCGTGGGCGGGCGTGGCTGCGGCCGGCTTCGTCCTGGCGACGATCATCGGGCTGCGCTCGCTCAGCCTCCCGGTCGGCCGTGCGATCGTCGCCGGCCTGACGATGAACGCGCTCATGCGCTGGGACCCGGAACTGTTTCACGGCGCCACCGCGCTCGTCACCGGCGCTGTCGCCGTGGTGATCGTGTGGAGCGGCCTCGCGCGGCGCGGGCGGATGGCCCGCCGCACGGTGCGCCGTGTGCTCCTCGGATTCGGCGCCGTCGGCGGTCTGGCCGTGCTCGGTGCCGCAGCTGGGGTGGCGGAGGCGTACTCGTCGATGCGCGAGGGTGAGCGCGAGGTGCGTGATGCCGTCGAGGCACTCCAGGACGGCGACGTCGATGCGGCGTCCGAGGCGTTGCGCTCCAGCGCCGTACACCTCGAGGACGCTTCGGTGGGCTTCGACCGCCCGTGGGCCCGCCCGGCGCGGGCCGTGCCGTTCGTCGGCCAGCACGTGCAGGCCGTCGCCGACCTCGCCGCAGAGGCGCGGGAGCTGGCGACCACGGCGTCGACCTCCGTGGCCCAGGTCAACGTCGATTCGCTGCGCGTCGTCAACGGTGTCATCGACCTCACCGCGATCGAGGTGCTGCAGACGCCGTTCGGTGAGACGGCGAGCGCATTGCGCCAGATGGCCGGAGGGCTCGACCGGGCGCGATCGCCGTGGCTCGTCCCCCCGCTCGGTGATCGTGTCGACGAGCTGGCGGAGGAGATCGACGAGCTGGTCGGGCAGACCGACAAAGCCCTGGCCGCGGTCGAGCTGGCGCCCCCGCTGCTCGGCGCCGACGGGCCGCGCACGTACTTCGTGGCGTTCACGACGCCGGCCGAGGCCCGCGGTCTGGGGGGCTTCATGGGCACGTGGGCCGAGCTACGGGCCGATGGCGGGCAGGTCGAGGTGGTCCGCACGGGCCAGACGAGCGATCTCTCGGGCGCGATGCGGCCCGACCGGCCCGTGCTCGAAGCGCCGGACACGTACCTCGCCCGCTACGGGCGCTTTGGCGCCGGCGAGGACGGAGCCGCGGTGTCGGTCGACTTCTGGTCGAACGTGACGATGCCGCCGGATTTGCCGACTGTGGCCGACGTGGTGGCTCAGCTCTACCCGGCGTCCGGCGGTACCGAGATCGACGGTGTGATCGTGCTCGACGTCTACGCCATCGCCCGCTTCCTCGACCTTACCGGTCCGCTGTCTGTCGAGGCCCCGGACGGGATGATCCGCCTGACGGCGTCGAACGCCGTGGAGTACCTGCTGCGTGACCAGTACGAGGAGATCGACGACGACGACATCCGCGACGCCGTGCTGGAGGAGATCACGTCCGAGCTGATCGAGGACGTCTTCGGCGGCGACCTCCCCGGCCCGCGCGTGCTGGCCCAGACGCTCGGTCCGGCGATGGCCGAGGGGCGGCTGGCGGTGTGGTCGCTGCACGACGACGACCAGGACCTACTGCGGGCCGCCGGCATCTCGGGCGAGTTGCCGGCACCGGCGGTCGACGGCCTCGCCGTCGTCACCAACAACGGCGGAGCGAACAAGCTGGACGCCTATCTCCGCCGCAGCATCCTCTACGAGGGCGTCGTCGACGAACCGAGTGGCGCGCTGCGCACGACGGTCACCGTGCGCCTGGCCAACGACGCGCCGGACGACCTGCCGCCTGATGCCGGCGGCAACCCGTTCGGCCTGCCGCCGGGGACGAACCGCTCCTACCTGTCGATCTACTCGCCGTGGGAGTTCGACCTGGCCGAGCTGGACGGCGTACCGGGGGGGATGGAGGTCGAGCAGGAGCTGGGCTGGACCGTCTACTCGCGCTTCGTGGAGATCCCCCCCGGCGGCGAGATCGAGCTGCGCCTCGGCTTCTCCGGAACCGTCCCGGAGGGCACGCCCTACGAGCTGCTGCTGCGCTCGCAGGCGCTGACCTACCCCGACGTCGCCCGCGTCGACGTCCGCACGACGGACGGCGAGATCCTCGTCGAATCGCACGGAACGAGATTTGGCGTGCAATGGCTCTCGTGATGGGTTAGCATGCCCCGGCGGCTACCTTTCGGGTGGCGACCGGCGGACACCGGGCGAGCGGACAGGCGGGAGCGGAACATGCGAGGGACAGCGCGTGCACGAGCACGAAGTGCGGCAGTCGGACTGGCGGTGGCGGCGATCGCCTCGATCGGCGTGTTCGGTACCGCGTCTGCTGAGCCCGACGACCCACCTGCAGAGGCATACCCACCGACGCCGTCGCTGGCGCCGGACCGCCCAGAGCCACCCGGCGAGATCCCGAAGGTCGGCGGCGACGGCGGCGAGATCCCGAAGACCGGTAACGACGGCACGGATGCCTGGCTCAAGCTCGGCACCGGCGCCGTGCTCGCCGGCGGTATCCTCGTGACGGCGACGACTCGACGTCGGCAGGAGGTGAAGGCGTGATGAGCGACGAGACAACGAACCCAGAGCCGACCTCGAGCAGCGTCGACCGCCGCGCCGCGTTGAAGAAGGCCGCGCTCGCCGCTGGTGTCGTGGCCTG
>JALZMG010000430.1 GCA_030858325.1 Actinomycetota bacterium
GCACCGTGTCCGCCTACGAGCAGCTGGCCGAGGACGTCAGCGAGCAGCTGACCGATCTGGACACGCGCATCGCCAACGAGCGGGCCAGCATCGAGCGGGTGCGGGCGCTGATCGAGTCGGCGGCCAGTTTGCAGGACCTCGTCTTCCTCGAGAACGAGCTGACCACGCGGGAGACGACGCTGGAGACGCTGCTGGCCAGCCAGCGGGGGCTCGAAGATCGCGTTGCGATGTCCACGTTGACGATCGACATCACGCCGACACCCGTCATCCCGATCGACGCCGTCGCGACCACGGTCGCCGACTCGCGTCCGGGGATCGTCGATGCGCTCGCCGACGGCTGGAACGTGTTCGTCGGCGCGATCTTCTCGATCCTGCTCGTGCTCGCCGTGGCGCTGCCGTTTCTCCTGACCGCGCTGGTCGTGCTCGTGACAGCGCTGTTTGCCCGGCGCGCGCTGGCCCGGCGCACCGGTGTCGCCGGCACGCCCGTCACGCCCGTCACGCCCGTCGAGTCGAGCACGCCGGCGCCGGCCGGGCTCAACGAGTCGGTGCCCGATCCCGCCAGCCGTCGGGGCTGAGCACCCAGTCGAGCACCGACCCGTCCGGCAGGGCGACGGGTGCCCGCAGCCCGGTGTGCGCGTACGCCGCGGGGAGCGCCAGTGGCCCGAGCGAGTCGCCCCAGCGGTGCCAGCGGCGGGCAGGGATCTCGGCGACGGTGAGCCGCTCGCCCGGCAGCTCGACGAGGCCGTGCACGACGCCCTCCTGCGCGTAACCGCCGTCGTGCGGGGTCGGAGACGCAGTGGCGTACCACTCCAGGTCGAAGGCGACCGCCGTCGGTGTGCCGTAGGCCTGGCCGAGCGCGTCGTCGGGATCGTCGAGCGCGATGGCGAAGCACTCGTTGGTGATCGTCCACTGCTGCATCGGCGCGTCGCAGATGTGCTCGGCCCACAGGCCGTGCGCCTTGAGCACGGACGGGTCGGCGCGGACGGTGATGTCCCATTCGGTGACGTGCAGCAGTGGTTCGCCTGGCCGCACGAGCGCAGCCCAGTACCACGCCGTGCGGTCGATCACGCGGTGCGCGGACACCGCGCCGAGTGAGCCGTCGGCGGCCCAGCACGTGAACACCCACTCCTCGACAGCGGCGCCGTCGTGGCGGACGTCGTCGCCATCGGCGAACCCGCCAGGGGTCTGTCCCGCTCCGATCCCTGGCATGTGTTGGCAGACTAAAGGTCGTGCGCTATCTCAGCCTCGAATGGCTCGACGAGCTGTCCCGGTGCGTCGCCGCCGACGAGGAGCTGCGCGAGCTCGCCAGCGCCCACGACATCGGCATCACGCAGGTCGTGACGGGCGGGCCGGAAGGCGACGTGACCTACCACCTTCAAGTGGAAGGCGGCGACGCCGGCTTCGGGCCCGGAGCCGCCGAGCCCGAGCACGTGCGCATGGAACAGAGCTGGGACACGGCCGTCGCCGTGGCCACGGGCGCGCTCAACGCGCAGGACGCGTTCATCAACGGTCACATCCGGCTGGCCGGCGACCAGCAACGCCTGCTCGACGCGCAACCCGTGTTCGGCGCGCTCGACACCGTGTTCGCCCACGTGCGCCGGCGCACCGAGTACGCCTGAGCGAGGCGCGCCGATGCCAGAGATGCCGGAGGTCCAGGCCCACGCCGAGCGGCTGACGGAGGACTTCGCAGGGCGCGTCTTGCGGCGGTTCGTACCGCTGACGTTCACGGCGCTGAAGACGGCCCGCCCGGCGCCGGACGAGGCCGACGGCCTGCCGCTGCTCGACGTCGGCCGCCGCGGGAAGTACCTCCTCTTGCGCTTCGCGCCCGTGACGTTCGTCGTGCACCTGATGCAGGGCGGAAGGTTGCTCGTCGACGTCAAGCAGTCGGTCAAACCACGGGGCGGCCAGGCCCGCTGGTTGTTCACCGACGACGGCCCGGCACTGCTGTTGACCGAGCAGGGCACGGAGCGGCGCGCCGGCGTGTGGTGCGTGCCGACCGAGGATGCGCTGGCGGGGCCACCGCTGGACCGCCTCGGGCCGGAGGCGGCGACGATCGAGCCCGCCGACCTGGCCGCCCGCTTCGCCGACCGCTCGATGCGCGTCCACGGCTTCCTGCGCGACCAGCGCTCCGTGGCCGGGATCGGCCGCCGCCTGGCCAACGAAGTCCTCCATCGGGCGAAGATCTCGCCGTTCGCGATGACCGGCAAGCTCGGCGCCGACGGCGCAACGACGATCGTCACGGCGACGCGTGACGCCGTTGCCGAAGGGTTGGAGTACGAGCGCATGCGCGACGACATGAGCTCGTCCAAGGATCGTCCCGGTCGGGTGCACGGCCGGACGGGCGAGCCGTGCCCGGTGTGCGGCGACACCGTCCGGGCCGTCGAGTACTCCGGCTACACGGTCAACTACTGCCCGACGTGCCAGACGGGCGGCAAGGTCCTGGCCGACAACACGACGAGCAAGTTCCTGAAGTAGGCCGCGCCGGCGGACGCCTACAGTGCGCGGCCATGCCGATCCACCTGCGTGCCTCCGAAGGCGACTACGCGCCGAGCGTGCTGTGCCCCGGCGATCCCCGTCGGGCCACCTACATCGCCGAGACGTTCTTCGAGCCCGGCGCCAGGTGCGTCAACGAGGAACGCGGCATGCTCGGGTTCACCGGGACGTTCGAGGGCCGCCCGATCAGCGTGCAGTCGACGGGGATGGGCTGCCCGAGCGCAGGGATCGTGTACGAGGAGCTGATCATGCTCGGCGCTCGCCGCCTTGTGCGTGTGGGGACGTGCGGCGCGATCCAGGACGGGATGGGCATGGGGGACACGGTCGTCGGGCTCAGCGCGTCTGCCGACGACGCCACGCCGCTGCGCTACGCGGCGATGAGCGGCTACGCGCCAGCGGCGACGTTCGCGCTCGTCGAGGCCGCCGTGCGCCTCGGGCGGGAGTCGGGCGCGACGGTGCACGTCGGCCCCATCGTCAGCAGCGGAATCTTCTACGACCCCGATGCGTCAGCCGTTGGTCGGTGGAAGCGGCTCGGGCACCTCGGCATCGAGATGGAGGCGGCGATGCTGTACACGATCGCCGCCGTCAAGCATGTGGAGGCGCTGGCGATGATGACCGTCAGCGACCTCGTCGGCGAGCACGGCAGCG
The DNA here is from genome assembly GCA_030858325.1 of Actinomycetota bacterium. Classification (GTDB taxonomy): domain Bacteria; phylum Actinomycetota; class Acidimicrobiia; order Acidimicrobiales; family Ilumatobacteraceae; genus JALZMG01. The sequence continues at coordinate 3,142 of JALZMG010000430.1, forward strand.
AGCGCATCAGCGACGACGATCTGCGCCGCGGCGTCGACGACATGATGCGCGTCGCCTGCCACGTCGCCACCCTCTGACCCGAGTGTCAGATCAGGCCGAGGTCGGCGACGGCATCGCGCTCGTCGACCAGTTCGGCGGTCGAGGCGTCGATCTTGGCCCGGCTGTAGTCGTCGATGTCGAGGCCTTGCACGATCGCGTAGTCGCCGCCGGCGCACGTGCACGGGAAGCTGGACATGATGCCCTCCGGCACGTCGTAGCTGCCGTCGCTGACTACGCCCATCGACACCCAGTCGCCGTCCGGTGTGCCCTGCACCCAAGAGCGGATGTGGTCCACGGCGGCGTTGGCGGCCGATGCCGCCGACGACGCGCCGCGCGCCTCGATGATCGCCGCCCCGCGCTTTTGCACCGCGGGAATGAACTCCTGCTCCACCCACGCGTGGTCGTCGACCAGCTCGTAGGCGTTGCGGCCCCGCACCTCGGCATGGAACAGGTCGGGGTACTGGGTCGCGGAATGGTTGCCCCAGATCGTCAGGTGTCGGATGTCCGTGACCGCGGCACCCGTACGGTCAGCCAGCTGCGCCAGGGCCCGGTTGTGGTCGAGCCGGGTCAACGCAGCGAACCGCTCGGCCGGGATGTCGGGGGCGTTGCTCATGGCGATCAACGCGTTGGTGTTGGCCGGGTTGCCGGTCACGGTGACGCGCACGTCGTCCGCCGCGTGCGCACCCAACGCCTTGCCCTGCGTGGTGAAGATCGCGCCGTTGGCCTCCAGCAGGTCACCGCGCTCCATGCCCTTCGCCCGCGGCCGCGCCCCCACCAGCAGCGCGAGGTTGACGCCGTCGAAGATGACATCCGCGTCGTCGCCCGTCTCCACGCCTGCCAGCAGCGGGAAGGCGCAGTCGTCGAGCTCCATCACCACGCCCTCGAGCGCCGAGAGCGCCGCAGTGACCTCCAGCAGACGCAGCTCGACCCGTGTGTCAGG
>JALZMG010000437.1 GCA_030858325.1 Actinomycetota bacterium
CTGAAGGACGCCAGCGAGCTGTACCTGGCGACGGACGAGGACCGCGAGGGTGAGGCCATCAGCTGGCACCTGCTCGAGCAGCTGAAGCCGAAAGTCCCGGTCAAGCGGATGGTGTTCCACGAGATCACGGCGGCGGCGATCGACCACGCCGTGGCCAACCCGCGCGGCATCGACTACGGGCTCGTCGACGCCGCCGAGACGCGCCGCATCCTTGACCGGCTCTACGGCTACGAGGTCTCGCCCGTACTGTGGCGGCGCGTCAACCGGGGCCTGTCCGCGGGGCGCGTGCAGAGCCCGTCGATCCGCCTGATCGTCCAGCGCGAGCGCGAGCGCATCGCGTTCGTCACCGCCGGCTACTGGGACATCCAGCTGACGACGGCGACGCGACCGGCGTTCACGGCCGACCTGCTGACGCTCGACGGCACCCGCGTGGCGACGGGCAAGGACTTCGACGCCGGCGGTGCGCCGCGTGACGGCGTCGTCGTCGTCACCGAGGAGCGCGCCCGCCAACTCGCCGACGCGCTGGCCGACGCCGAGTTCCGCGTCCGCAATGTCGAGGAGAAGCCGTACCGCTCCCGCCCCCAGGCGCCGTTCCGTACCAGCACGTTGCAGCAGGAAGGCGGCCGCAAGCTGCGCCTGTCGTCGTCGCAGGTGATGCGCGTCGCCCAAGGGCTGTACGAACGCGGCTACATCACCTACATGCGCACCGACAGCGTGACGCTGTCCGACGAGGCGCTCGCCGCCGTGCGCACGGCCATCGTCGCCGAGTACGGGCAGCCGTTCCTATCCGCCCAGCCGAAGCAGTACGACTCCAAGGTCAAGAACGCGCAGGAGGCCCACGAGGCGATCCGCCCGACGACGCCGCTGCGCTCGCCGCAGCAGGTGCGCGGCGAGCTGAACAGCCAGGAGCTGTCGCTGTACCGCATGATCTGGCAGCGCACGCTGGCCTCGCAGATGGCCGACGCCACGGGCACGACGGTGACCGTGCGTCTTGGCGCAACGGCGACCGACGGCTCGGATGTCGCGTTCGGCGCGGCGGGGACGACGATCACGTTCCCCGGGTACCGCCAGGTGTACGTCGAATCGCGTGACGAGGGCGACACCGACGACGAGCGCGAGGCGTTGCTGCCGCCGCTGGCCAATGGCGACGTCGTGCCCGTCGCCGCACTGGAACCGCAGGGTCACGCCACGAGCCCACCGGCGCGCTACACCGAGGCCTCACTGATCAAGCGGCTGGAAGAGCTGGAGATCGGACGGCCGTCGACCTGGGCCTCGATCATCCAGACCGTGCAGGACCGTGGCTACGTCTGGAAGAAGGGTCAGGCACTCGTGCCCACATGGACGGCGTTCGCCGTCGTCAACCTGCTGGAACAGCACTTCGACGAGCTCGTCGACTACGACTTCACGGCGAAGATCGACGACGACCTCGATCTGATCGCCGCTGGCCGCCAGCAGAAAGAGCAGTGGCTGCAGTCGTTCTACTTCGGCGACGGTCAGCTGCCCGGCCTCAAGCGGCTCGTCGAGGAGAACCTGGGCGAGATCGACGCGGCGGCGATCAACACGTTCAGCCTGGGCACCGACGACGACGGCAACGAGGTCGTCGTCAAGCCGGGCAGGTACGGCCCGTACGTCAAGCGCGGCGAGGACACCGCCGGCGTGCCAGAAGAGTTGGCGCCGGACGAGCTGACGTTGGCCCTGGCACTGGAGCTGTTGGCGGCGCCGCGCTCGGACGAGCCGATCGGCCAGCTCGACGGGTTCCCGGTGTTCGCCAAGAATGGCCGCTACGGGCCGTACGTGCAGTGGGGTTCCGTCGACGATCTGCCGCCGGGGCTGGAGAAGCCGAAGATGGCCAGCCTGTTCAAGACGATGGTCCTCGAGCGCATCACGCTCGAGGAGGCGGCGGCCTTGCTGACGCTGCCGCGCCGGTTGGGTGAGGACCCGGCCGACGGGGTGGCGATCCTGGCCAACAACGGGCGCTACGGGCCGTATGTGCAAAAGGACAAGGACTACCGCAACATCGACAACGAGGAGCGCTTGCTGACGATCACGCTGGACGAGGCGGTCGAGATCTTCAGCCAGCCGAAGGTGTACCGGCGCGGCAATCAGAACCTGGCCGCCAAAGGGCCGCTGCGCGAGTTCGGCACCGATCCCGTGAGCGTGCGACCGGTCGTCGCCAAGGACGGCAAGTTCGGCGTGTACGTCACCGACGGCGAGACAAATGCGTCGATCGGCAAGGGCGACCGCATCGACACGATGGCGCCGGAGCGCGCCTACGAACTGCTGGCCGTGCGCCGCGAGCAGGTGGCGGCGAAGGGCGGCGTCAGCACCAAGCGCCCGGCCCGCAAGGCACCCGCCAAGAAGGCGGCGGCGAAGATCAAGAAGCCAGCGGCCCCGAGGAAGGCCGCCGCGCGGAAGCGCTGAACTCACATCGGGGTTTTCGCGCACCCCGCGCGGGCGGCAAACCCTCCGGTGGACGAAAGCCTCGGATGGGGGGTCTCGGGGGCGGTTCGGGTGGGCCGTTAGCGTGATCGCGATGGCCGGGTTGTACGTGGCGTTCGAGGGCGCTGAGGGCTGCGGCAAATCGACCCACGCCGCCAGGCTGGCCGTCACGCTCGACGCCGTCCTGACGCGGGAGACGGGCGGGACGGACATCGGCCGGCGGCTGCGCGACATCCTCCACGACAACTCCGTCGTCGATCTCGACGACCGGGCCGAAGCGCTGATCGCGGCAGCCGACCGGGCCCAGCACCTTGCCCGTGTCGTGCGCCCGGCCCTGGCCGCTGGCCGCGCCGTGGTCAGCGACCGCAGCGTCTACTCGACGCTCGCCTACCAGGGCTACGGCCGCGGGCTCGATCTCGACGAGCTGCAGCGAGTCAACGATTGGGCGGCCGACGGGTGCTGGCCGTCACTGGTCGTCTTCCTCGACGCGCCTTCGGCCGTGCTGGCGTCCCGGCTCGCCGGGCGTGACCTCGACCGCTTCGAGCGGGCGGGGGAGGCGTTCCACGATCGGGTCATCGAAGGCTTCCGCGCAATGGCTGCGGCCGACCCCGACCACTGGATCACCGTGACCCCCGACCGCCCGCACGACGTGGTGGCGGCCGAGATCGCCGCAACGGTGCATGCCCGCGCCGGCGACGGTGATGTGGCACGTGCGCCGGCGGCGCTGCCGGTACCCGCGCCATGACGGCAACCGACGACCTCCCCGAACGCGCGCCCGGTGCAACCATCTGGGATTCCGTCGTCGGCCAGCCATTGGCCGTCGCCCACCTGCGTGCGGCGGCACTGGCTCCCGTGCATGCGTACCTCTTCGTCGGTCCGCCCGGCTCGACGAAGGACGAGGCGGCCCGTGCGTTTGCCGCCGCGCTGATGAGCCCCGACGGGCAACAGGATCCGACCTGTCGCGACGCCAGGCTGGCGCTGGTCGGCGAGCACCCGGACGTGCGCGAGGTGCAACGCACCGGACCGGCGATCTCCGCCGAGCAGGCCCGCGAGATCGTCCGCCGTGCCGCGCTGGCCCCTGTCGAAGGTGATCGTAAGGTGATGATCCTGCACGAGTTCCACCTGCTCCGACCGGAGGGCGCGGCGCTCCTGCTGAAGACGGTCGAGGAACCGCCCCCGTCGACGACGTTCGTCGTGCTCGCCGACTTCATCCCCCCCGATCTGATCACGATCTCGTCGCGCTGCGTCCGCATCGAGTTTCGCCCGCTCCCCTCCGCGGTGCTGCAGGCGCAGCTGATGACCGAGGGCGTCGACACGGTGACGGCGACGACTGTCGTCGCCGTTGCCAATGGCGACCTGACGCGCGCGCGACTCCTGGCCGCCGACCCCGCGCTGGCCGAGCGCCGTCGTGCGTTCGCCGAACTTCCCCAGCGCCTCGACGGCAGCGGGTCGGCGATCATGCGCGCCGTCGACGACCTGCTCGCCCGCATCGATGCCGCTTCGGCTCCGCTGACGACGGCCCACGCCAAGGAGGTCGCCGATCTCGACGCCCGCATCGAGCAACTCGGCGAGCGCGGCAGCGGCCGCAGGCTGCTGGAGGAGCGCCACAAGCGAGAGCTGCGCCGGCACCGCACCGACGAGTTGCGCAGCGGACTCGCCGTGCTCGCCGGCGCATACCGCGACGCCCTGCGCGACGGCGACGCCCAGCGGCCGGACGAGGCGGTCGCCGCCGTGCATCGCATCCACGCCTCGATCGAGGCGATGGAGCGCAACCCCAACGAACAGTTACTGTTGCAGTCACTGCTCTGGTCGCTGCCCGGGCTGCCGGCGCCGGCCTAGGTGGCGCCGGCCGGCACCACCTGCTCGCCGCGTTCGCCGGCGTCGGCTTCGTCGCGCTCGTGTCCGATGGCGTCGAGGGCGGCCAGCGCGATCACGGCGACCGCCAACGCATAGATGGCCCCGCCGACGCCGTACAGCTCGAAGCCGAGCAGGCCGACGATGATCGGCACGGTCGGCCCGACACGGACGGTGATCGGATCCACGCGCGGCCGCACGACCGCCACCTCGATCGTCTGCAACGTGACGAGGACCACGCCGACGATGGCGCCCGCCCACCAGCCCTGCAGCGCGAACGCCAGCAGCAGTGCAGGGATCCCACCGACGAGCACACCGATCAGCGGCAGGATCGTCAGGGCGCCGACGGCGACGCCGAGCATCACCGCCGCCGGCACTCCGAGCAGTGAGCACGTCGATCCGACGACGAGGCCGTTCAGCAGCGAGTGGCCGACGGCGACGAGCAGGTACTGGCGCCCGCGCCGGGCCGCAGTCCGCACGACCGCACCGACCCGCCGCCGACGTGACGGCGACAATTGGTTCAGCCCACCGTCCACGTACCGGCGGCCGTAGCCGAGCAGGAACAGCATCAAGATGCCGGTCACCACGTAGGTCGGAAACGTGCCCGCCGCTTCGGCGACGGCATCGCCGCGAATGCGTTCGTCGATGTCGTCGACGAACGACTCGACGCGTGCGGTCATCCCGATCTCGGCGGCCCAGTCGTAACGGTCCTCCAACTCGGCCGCTGCCGCCGGCGCCTCCGTCCGCAACTCGTCGAGAGAATCGACGACCTCGCGCGCCACACCGAAGGCGACCGCGGCGAACACGGCGAGCACGGCAAGTAGCACGACGACGACGGCCATCACTCGGGGCAGCATTCGGTCGAGCGCATCCACGAGCGGATCGAGAAGCAGGGCCACGACGGAACAGGCGACCACCCAGCCGACGGTGCGGTGCGCATCGACGAACGCACCGCGCAGCAGCGACGCAGCCACGACTGCGCCGACGAGCAGCACGGCGGAGCCGGCCGTCAGCCCGACGTACGACCCGGTGCGTCGCGAGGGCGCCACCGCGCCAACCGTAGTGACGACCTGTCGCCCCGGCAGGTGATCGTGCGCCGGCGGCATCCCGGTGGCGCGACCGCGCAGCTGCGATGATCGCGTCCGTGTCCGGGATCCCTCCCGCCGGCAGCGAGCCGACGCCGGGCGCGGACTCGTCATCACTGCTCCTCGACGAGCACGACCTCGCCGGCGCCACTCGACGGCTCAGCCTTGACTGGAAAACGTTCGTCTACCTCGTGGCCGCCGCGCTGGCCGCGTACGCCCTGCTCGCCGTCGCCCGGGGCACGTCGACCACGTTGACACGCGTCGGCATCGGCCTGCTGCTCGCCCTTGCGCTCGACCCCCTTGCCGATGCGATCCAGAACCGGACCCGGATGCGGCGCGGGTTCGCCGTCGCCGTCGTCGCCGGCGGCCTGCTCGGGCTCGGAGCGCTGCTGATCGGCGTGCTCGGGCCGAAAGCGGTGGCCGAGGCGAGCCAGTTCTCCGAGCAACTGCCGACGACGCTCGACGAGATGGAGCGGCTGCCGCTCGTCGGCGGTTACCTGCGCGACAACGACGCGTCGGCGCGCGTGCAGCAGTGGATCGAGGACCTGCCGAGCCAGATCACCGAGGATCGCGTCTCGTCGACCGCCAGCACACTCGTCAATGGGATCGCCAGCGTCGCTGTTGTCGTCGTGCTCGTCGTCGCCGTCCTGATCGACGGCAAAAACCTGACTGCCCGCGTTCGCCGGCTGCTGCCGAGCCGGCGGCGTGACCAGGCCGACGAGGTCGGCCGCGTCGTGTACCGCACGCTCGGCCGGTACTTCGGTGGCTCGATCACCGTGGCCGTGATGATGGGCCTGTTCGTGCTCACGCTCGGGCTCGTGCTTGGCATCCCGCTCGTGCCGCTCGCCGCGATCTGGGCGATGCTCACGGACCTCATCCCGCAGGTCGGTGGCTTCCTCGGCGGCTCGCTGTTCGTGCTGCTGGCCGTGACCCAAGGCGTTCCGACGGCGCTGATCGCCGGGGCCGGTTTCGTGCTGTACATGAACATCGAGAACCACCTCATCCAGCCGGCGATCGTCGGCCGCTCCGTCGACCTGACGCCGCCGACGACAATGGTTGCTGCGTTCGTCGGTGGCGCCATCGCCGGTGTGCCCGGCGCGCTC
>JALZMG010000448.1 GCA_030858325.1 Actinomycetota bacterium
GGCGTCGGCCGCGATGCGATCAGCCACCGGCGGGGACGGCGACCGCGGTGACCGCCTCGCCGACGGAGCGGACGAAGTCGACGATGCGCGGGCCCCACCGTGATGCCGCGTCCTCGTCGACGGCGAAGATGGCCCCGTCGGCCACGGCCGTGATGTCCTGCCATCCGGGGCGGGCGGAGACGGTCTCGGCGCTCTCCCCGAATGACGCGTCGGCGAGGAAGATCAGGTCCGGGTCGGCGCTGATGATCGCCTCGGCGTTCAGCTGCGGGTACCCGCCGCTGTCCCCCTCTGCCCGGTCGGCGATGTTCTGCAGGCCGAACTGGGCGTAAACCTGGCCGATGAACGTCGAGGAGTTGACGCTGTAGTACGTGTTGTCGAGCTCGTGGTACACCGTCAGCGGTGCCTCCGGCACCGGCACGGCGGTGATGATCGCTTCGATCTCGAGACTCATCTGGGCGACGAGCTCGGCCGCCTCGGCGATGTGTCCGGTGGCCGCCCCGAGTTGCTCGATCTGGGCGTAGGCCTCCTCGAACGTGGCGGGCGCGGCGCCGACCCAGACGGCGACGCCCAGGCTCTCCAACTGTGGCTGGATCGTCGCGTCGGAGAGCACGACGAGATCGGGTTCGTAGCCGGCGATGGCCTCGACGTTGGGCTCGAAGCCGGAGAGATCGGTGGAGACGGCGGCGGCTTCCGCCGGGAAGTCCGACTGGTCGTCGACGGCGATGACCTGATCCCCGGCACCGATGGCGAACAGCGTCTCGGTGTGCGTCGGGGCCAGCGAGATGATCGCCTGCGGGCCGTCGTCCTCATCAGGAGCGGGTGACGAGCCGGTCGCCTCCGACGTGGGCGCGGTGCCGGCCGTTCCCACCGCCCCTGTCGTCGCCGGCGCGCTGGCCGATGGCGCCGTCACGGCGGCCGGGGTGCTCGCCGCCGCCACGGTGGCATCCGGTGCCTCGGTTGCCGACGGTTCGTCGTCGTCGCCGCACGCGGCGAGGAGCAGGGCGCCGGCGGCGATGCCAGCGATCAGGGTGTGCTTGCGCATTGGATGCCTCCACGAGTGGGAGGACAAGTCGGTGCGTTGCCGCGAACCGCCCTTGCCTCGAGGGTCTGGTTGTCGCACGCAGGATCAGGCGACCGGACTCGTCCCACCTCGCCGTCGAGGGGGCATCACCGTTGCGGGTCAGCGCCGGGGTCACACCGGACTTCGCTGGTTCCTACGACCGGGTGGAGGGTACTCGACCCGCGTCGCTTGCGCCCACCTTGTCTACACTCCGACGCCGTGACCGGTTCCGGGGACCCCGCCGACTCCGGCCACGACCGCGCCGGCACCGATCCGGACGAGGTGCCGACGCTCGACCCGCGCCCCGAGGAGTTGCGCCGCGCGCCGTCGGTCGTCGTCGTCAACACCGGCAACGGGAAGGGCAAGAGCTCGGCCGCGTTCGGGGTCATGCTGCGCGGGCTGGCGCGTGACTGGAACGTCGCCGTCGTGCAGTTCGTCAAGAGCGGCAAGTGGCACGTCGGCGAGGAGAAGATGGGGCGCCGCCTCGGCGTGGACTGGTTCGCCGTCGGCGACGGGTTCACGTGGGACTCCGCCGACCTCGATCACGACCGCGCCCTGGCGCGCGACGGGTGGGCGCAGGCGGCTGACCTGATCGCCGCCGGGAATCATCAGCTGATCGTCCTGGACGAGCTGACGTACCTGTGCACGTGGGGGTGGCTGGACACCGACGAGGTGGCGACGGCCGTGCGCGACCGGCCGTCACACGTCAACGTCGTGATCACGGGACGAGATGCACCGGACGCGCTGATCGCCGTGGCCGACACGGTCACCGAGATGCGCGAGATCAAGCACGCGTATCAGCAGGGCATCGGCGCCTCCCGCGGCATCGATTACTGAGCAGCCATGATCACCCTGCTCCTCGGCGGCGCGCGCAGCGGCAAGAGCGCCCTCGCCGGCGAGTTGGGCCGGCGCCACGACGGTCCGGTCACCTATCTCGCCACCTGCCCACCGCTCGACGACGAGCTGCGCGAGCGGATCGCCCGCCACCGCGCCGACCGGCCGGGCTGGCCGACGATCGAGGAACCGTTCGACCTCGCCGGCGCCCTGGCGACCGTCGACGGCACGACGTTCGTCATCGTCGACTGCCTGACGCTCTGGGTCAGCAACCTGCTCGCCCGCGGCGACGACGATGCGTCGATCCACGCGCTTGCCACACGGACCGCCGCACTGGCTGCAGGCCGTGCCGGCCCGACGGTCGTCGTCAGCAACGAGGTCGGCCTCGGCGTCCACCCGTCGACCGAACTCGGCCGCCGGTACCGCGACGTCCTGGGCGACGTCAACCAGGCGTGGGTCCGTGTCGCCGGCACGACGCTGCTGCTCGTCGCCGGCCGCGCTGTGCGCCTGGACGATCCGGTGGCGCTGCTGGCATGACGACACTCCTGCGCCAGCTCCTCGTCGACCTGCCGGGCCCGGACACCGCTGCGGCGACGGCGATCCACGAGCGGGCGGCGAGGGTGCTGCGACCGAGCGGGGCGTTGGCGTGGCTGGACGAGCTGGCGGCGTGGGTCGGCGGGTGGCACCACAGCGCACGGCCGGCCGTCGAGCGACCCGTCGGGTTG
>JALZMG010000460.1 GCA_030858325.1 Actinomycetota bacterium
AGCAACGCCGGTGCAGGAGCTGGCGTACTCGCTGGCGACCGCCATCGGCGTGCTGGACGCCGTGCGGGATTCGGGTCAGGTGTCGCCCGAGCGTTTCCCCCAAGTGTTCGGCTCGATCAGCTTCTTCGTCAACGCCGGCATCCGCTTCGTCGAGGAGATCTGCAAGCTCCGTGCGTTCGTCGAGCTGTGGGACCGCATCGGACGGGAGCGCTACGGCGTGGAGGACGCCAAGGCCAGGCGCTTCCGCTACGGCGTGCAGGTCAACAGCCTCGGCCTGACCGAGGCGCAGCCGGAGAACAACGTGCAACGCATCGTGTTGGAGATGCTCGCCGTCACGCTGTCGAAGCGGGCGCGGGCGCGCAGCATCCAGCTGCCGGCGTGGAACGAGGCGCTCGGCCTGCCACACCCGTGGGATCAGCAGTGGTCGCTGCGCATGCAGCAGGTGTTGGCGTTCGAGACGGACCTCCTCGAGTACGAGGACTTGTTCGACGGTTCGCATGTCGTCGAGGCGCGCACCGCCGAGCTCATCGAGTCCGCGCAGGCCGAGCTCGACGACGTGCTCGCCCAGGGTGGTGCGTTCGAGTCCGTCGACGTGCTGAAGGGTCGGCTCGTGACCTCGATGGCCGCCCGCACGCGACGCATCGAGTCCGGGGACCTGATCGTCGTCGGCGTGAACCGTTTCACGGAGACGGAGCCATCGCCGCTCGGCGGCGACGGCTCGATCCTCAGGGTCGACCCGCTCGTGGAGGCGGAGACGATCGACGATCTGGCGCGTTGGCGCGACGAGCGCGACGGGGAGGCCGTCACTGCCGCGCTCGACGAGCTGCGGCGCGTCGCGGCGAGTGACGAGAACGTGATGCCGGCATCGATCGCGCTGGCCCGCGCAGGCGGCACCACCGGTGAGTGGGGCGCAGCCATGCGTGAGGTGTTCGGCGAGTACCGCGCGCCCACGGGAGTGGCCGGGGCCACGGGCACGTCCGGCGGGCTGACCGCCGTCGCCGCGAGGTCGGCGGCATTGGGCGGCGGTCCGCCGAAGCTGCTCGTCGCCAAGCCGGGCCTCGACGGGCACTCCAACGGTGCCGAGCAGATCGCCGTTGCTGCACGCGACGCGGGCATGGAGGTCGTCTATTCCGGCATCAGATTGACGACGGAGCAGATCGCCGCGTCCGCGCGCGACGAGGACCCCGACGTGATCGGCCTGTCGATCCTCTCCGGATCCCATCTCGAGCTGCTGCCCGACCTGATGCGCGAGTTGCGCCAGCTCGGTGTCGACGCGCCGGTCGTCGTCGGCGGCATCATCCCCGAAGCCGACCGTCCGGGGCTCGCCGAGCTCGGCGTGGCCGCCGTCTACACGCCGAAGGACTTCGAGCTGGCGAAGATCATGGGCGACATCGTCGACCTCGCCGCCGCCCACCGCGACACGTCGGCGTCGCCCGCTTCCTGAGCCCAGGCGCGACGCCGGCCGGACCGCCTCGTTGCGGCCCGGCCGTCGTCGGAGTCCGATCTCAGACCGATCGGCGAGGGGCTGGGGTCTTGGTCAGCCGGTGATCTGCGAGATGGTGACGGTCTGGTCGCCGGCGTCGCTGGTGCACGTGGCCCCGCCGTTCCTCAGCTGCCGGGCGAGGATGTTGACGTTGGTGTCACAGACGTTGGCGGCGATCCCAAGTGCCGCTCCAAGGCTGACGGGGATGGTGACAGTGACGTCGTTGAGCACGTCGTTGTCGTTCAGCGTGTCAACGATGGTGACGTTGACGAGGCCGCCGGTGATGACGGGCCCGGCTGCCGCGGCCGAGGACGAGAGCGCCACGGGCACGACGAGGGCGCCAGCGGCGAGGGTGACGGCGGCGAAACGATGGATAGTGTTCATGGGATACTCCCGGGGTAGTGGATGTGGACGACGCCTGCTGGGACCGAGATCCGAGCCGGCAGCGCTCTCTTTTCACCATGTACACGCGATCACAGGGCTTACATGACGAGTGAAGCGACGATTTCTCGGCCGGGCCCGCGGCACGCGCCTGGCGACGTTCGCCACGAGGAGCCCGGACACGCCGCCATCGCCCAGCTCGCGCCGCTCCTCCGGAAGGTCGTCGGTTCGCGCCTCCACGACTCGCAGGGCGTGGAGGACGTGGTGCAGGAGACGTTGCTGCGGTTGATGTCGGCCGGAACCCGGTTGGAGCCGGACGCGCTCGTGCCGTACGCGATCGTGACGGCGCGCAACGTCATCGCCGGACACTGGCGGAGGACGGACACGAGCCGGCGCAACGAGCACCGCCTGATCGACGTCCGGCCGCCTGCACCCCCCGAGGACGAGGTGCTTCAACGTGAGGACGCCGACGCACTCGCTAGGGCGTTGGACGAGCTGACGTCGCGCGAGCGGGACGCCATCGTCGCCCACGAGGTCGACGGCGTCGACACGACGGCGTTGGCCGAAGAGTGGGGCACCAGCCGAGGGGCGGTCGCCGCCCAGCTCAACCGGACGCGGGCGAAGCTGCGCGTGGAGTTCCTCCTCGCCGCCGATGGCCAGGGGCCGCCTACACCGCGTTGCCGGCCAGTTCTGTACGCGCTGTCGAGCGGCGACCGCCGACGGCAGGTCGAGACCGACGCCGGTCACCACCTCCTCGAGTGCGAGTACTGCGCGGTCGTCAGCGGACCACTGCTCGAGCGCCGCGCCAGGACGACCCCGAACGAGGTCCGTGTCGTCGTCGACGGGGACCGGGATATCGTGGCGGCACGGCAGCGGGGGCGGGAACTCGCCGCCCGGGCCGCGTTCTCGCCGACCCAGCTGACGATGATCGCCACTGCCATCTCCGAGCTGGCCCGCAACATCGTGCGGTTCGCCAAGCGTGGCGAGATCGTCGTCTCGTTGATCGGCGACGACGAGGCGGTCGGGGTGAGGATCGTCGCCAATGACGTCGGTCCGGGGATCGCCGACATCGAGCAGGCGCTCGAGGACGGGTACACGACGTACAACGGACTGGGCCTCGGTCTCGGCGGCTGCCGCCGCCTGATGGACGAGTTCGCCATCAGTTCGGAGGTCGGCCGCGGGACCACGGTCGCGATGAGCAAGTGGTGTACGAAGTGAACCGGCCAGCAACCAAGGAGCAGCCCATGCCGACGAATGATCCCCCTTCGCAATCCGCAGTTGACCAGGCGAACGCCGACGAGCACGCCAAACTCCTCCCCGAGTTGGTGGCCCACCTGCGTGAGCACCGCACGGAGTTGCGCGAGGAATGGTCCACGCGCATCACGGCCGCCCACCTGCTGGCGGCGATGACGCCACAGGAAGTCACGTCCGAGACGATCTCGGTGTACGACAACTATGTCGAGGTGCTCGAGACCGGGAGTGTTCAGGCGCTGCAACGGTACGCGCAAGACCTCTCCGAGCGCATCATCCCTCGCGGCGTGGAGACGAACGAGGTGGTTGGCATCGTGCTGTTGCTGCGTGACGTGCTGGCTCGCTCGTTGTTCAAGAAGTACCAGCAGGACTTCGCGCTGCTCAATCGCGTGCTCGACGCGTACGAGCCAGCGGCGAACCGCATCGCCAACACTGTCGCCGTGAGCTTCGTGGACGAGCGGGAGCGGGTGATCCGTCAACAGCAAGACGCCATCCGCGAGCTGTCGACGCCCGTGCTGCAGGTCCGCGAACGGTTGCTGATCCTGCCGATCATCGGCGTGCTCGACAATCAGCGGGCGTCGCAGTTGACCGAACAGCTCCTGCACGGCATCCGCACCCACCGCGCCAAAGTCGTCGTCATCGACATCACCGGGGTGGCCGATGTGGACGAGCCCGTCGCTAACCACTTGGTCAGGACGGTCGACGCGTCGCGCCTCATGGGAGCGAGCGTGATCATCACCGGGCTGTCAGCGGAGATCGCCCAGACGCTGGTGATGATCGGAGTAGACCTCAGCAAGATGAATACGATCGGTGACCTGCAGGGCGGTATCGAAGAGGCGGAACGGCTGCTCGGGTTCCGAGTGACCAGATCCGAAGAGACGTAGGCGAGGCCGCTCGGTGCTCGTCTCGATCCTGCGACAAGGCGACTTCCTGATCGCTTCGATCCACACCGCGCTCGACGACAGCGAGCTGCTGCGTTTCCAGCACGATGTCATCGCGCAGATCGGCGGACACCGCTCCCGGGGCGTCATCATCGACGTCGCCGCGCTCGACGTCTTGGACTCCTTCGGTTCATCGTCGCTGCGCGACCTCTCCCAGATCGCCCGCCTGCGCGGCGCGACGACCGTGATCGTCGGGATCCAGCCCGAGGTGGCGTTCGCCATCGTTCAACTCGGCATGCATGTCGACCTGCACACCGCCCTCGATCTCGAGGAAGGACTCCATCTGCTCGAGCGACTGACAGGCGGGATTCGCAGTGGCCGATCGACGCTCGACGTCCTCGGCGACATGCCGTGAGACCCAGACCTGGTATCACGGTCGAGCGTCGGCAGGCTGCGATTCGAGTCTGATCACGGAATGCTTGGCCACCGTTGCGATCGTGGCGGAATCGTGCGATGCTTGGCATCTCGGGTCAGCCGGCGGCTGATGGACGGGGCGGAACATCTCACTCCCTCGAGACCAAGCACCTTCGTGGCCGCCTGCTGGCCCGTTCTCGCGTCGGCCCGCCGTGGCCGCGGAGTTCGGATGGGCGTAGCCTGGACTCGATGCACACCGTGGCCAACGCACCGTCCACACTGCCGCAGGCCAACGATCCCTGCTGGTGCGGGAGCGGCCGCAAGTACAAGCGCTGCCATCGGCACAGCGAGGGGCGTGTGCTGCCGGGGTTCGTGACCCCCATGCGCACGGTCCCCGACCACATCGATCGGCCGTCGTATGCCTCCACAGGAGTGCCCGTCGAGTGGGACGAGCCGCGCGTGAAGTCCCCGGAGATCATCGCCCGCATGCGCCGGGCCGGCGCTCTGGCCGCCGAGATCCTGCGCCTGGCGGGAGCGATGGCGCGCCCAGGGATCACGACCGACGAGATCGACGAGTACGTCCACCAACTGCACGTCGAGCGCAACGCCTACCCGTCACCGCTGAACTACAACGGGTTCCCGAAGAGCGTGTGCACGTCGGCCAACGAGGTCATCTGCCACGGCATTCCCGACTCGCGCCAACTTCAAGACGGTGACATCCTCAACCTCGACGTCACTGCGTTCGTCGGCGGCGTGCACGGCGACACGAACGCCACGTTCTTCGTCGGCGACGTCGATCCGGCCAGCCGCCGCCTCGTCGAGGTCACTGAGGAGTGCATGTGGCACGGGATCGAGGCGGTCAAGCCGGGGCGGCCGATCAGCGAGATCGGGCGGGCCATCGAGCAGCACGCCAAGGCCCATCGCTACGGCATCATCCGCGCGTTCATCGGCCACGGGATCGGCCAGCAGTTCCACACCGACATCCAGGTGCTGCACTTCTACGATCCGCGCAACTCGATGATCATGCGCCCGGGCATGACGTTCACGATCGAGCCGATGATCTCCATAGGGTCGTGGCAGCACAGGATGTGGGACGACGAGTGGACCGCCGTCACCGCCGACGGCAAGCGCACCGCCCAGTTCGAGCACACACTCGTCGTCACCGACGACGGCTGCGAGGTGCTGACGGGCGGAGCGGGCGCGGTGTCGCCCTGCGCTCCCTGGCATCGCTGACCCGCGGCTCCGCATCGCCGACCTCGCCGGGCATCCGAGTGTCGACTGAGGGGACGTACCGACGTTCAACACTCCGACAGCGTCCAACACTCGGATCGGGTGGCGGCGACTCGAGCGGCGGCGGAACGCTCGGGCGCCGATCCATCAGCCCGGCTCGGCCGCCGCCAGCTCGCGGATGTAGGCGACGACCGCCTCGACGTCTTCGGCGCTCAGCTCGTTCTCCTGCATGGCGACGGTGAACCCGGCGACCTTCTCGGCGGCGGGGTCGGTGATCGCCCGCTGCAGGTATGCGTCGTCGGCAACGACGGTGCTGGCGTCCTCCAGCGTGACCGTGCTGTTGTACAACCCCGTCCACGCCGGCCCCAGGCCACCCTGCCCGTCGGCGCCGTGGCAGCCGGCGCAGCCGGAGTCCGTGGAGATGCGCCGTCCCTCGGCGGCGACCGGCGACAACCCGACGTCGGCACCATCGTCGCCGCCGCCGCAGCCGACGATGCCGAGGACCGACGAGAGGGCGAGGGCGGCGAGCGAGGGGACGTGGACGGCGGATCGCATGGCCGAAGTGTGGCCGCCAGCGCCGGCCGATCCGAGGCATCCCTCGTCATCTGCGGGGCAGACGGTCGGTCCACCACGACAGCAGTTCGGACGCCGCCGGCGCCGACGGGTCGAGCCGGTACGCGTCCATCACGAGTCGCCCGCAGCCCTCGACGTCGCCGCGCCCGAGTGCCGCCACGGCCGGCTCCATCGAACCCGCCGGCCACGGCAGTTCGGCCAACCAGCGTGGGCCGAGCCGCAAGCTGGTCGCCGACAGGCCGGTCCCGGCAGCCCGATGCCACGCCCATGCGC
>JALZMG010000486.1 GCA_030858325.1 Actinomycetota bacterium
GCCCGGATCAGCTCGCCGAGCCACTCGACGACGTCCTCCAGCGCTGGCGAGTAGACGTCGTCGGGGAGTGAGCGGTCGAGCGTGCGCCACGCGTCGGTGAGGTAGCGCAGGACCAGCCCCTCGCTGCGCTCCAGGCGGTAGCGGCGCACGAACGTGGCGAAGCTGTCGCCTGCCTCCAGCATCTCCCGCACGATCGACTTCGGCGACGGTTCCGCCGTGATCCACGGATGGTGCTGCCGGTACGTGACGTAGCAGGCGTCGAGCAACTCCGCCAGTGGGCGCGGCCATGTCACGTGCTCCAGCCGTTCCATCCGCTCCTCGTACGGCACGCCCTCGGCCTTGAGCTGGGCGACGGCGACGGCTTTGGCCGCATGCTGCTGGCCGAACAGCACCTGGCGCGGATCGTCGAGGACCGCTTCGACGACGCTGACGACGTCGCCGACGTACGCCGGGTCGTCCCGATCGAGCGTGGCGATGACCTCGATGGCGAACGTCGACAGCGGTGCCGACAGTCGCAGCGCACTGCGCTCGTCATCGCCGGCGACGAGCGAGCCGACACGCACGCCGACGCAACGTCCCCCCTCGTCACGGCGGCGTTCGGCGACACCGGCGTCCTCCAGGCTGCGGTACACGGCAATCGCCCGCCGCCGGTGGTCGCGACGCCGCGGCTCTGGGTCATGGTTCGTTCGCAGCAGGTGTTTCAGCGCGACGGGGCCGTCCGGGCGGGCGAGCACGGCGGCGACGAGGTCGGCGGTCACCCGGAACCGGGAGATCAGCGGCTCCGGCGGGGACGTCACGAGTCGCTGCATCGCCGCCTCGTCGTAGTGGACGAAACCCGGGGCAGGTTTCACCTTCTTCGCCTTCCGGCGGGCCTTCGGATCGTCACCGGCGCGGGCCAGCGCGCGTGCGTTGTCGATCACGTGGTCCGGTGCCTGCACCCACACGTGACCGTCAGGGTCGAACCCCGGCCGCCCTGCCCGCCCAGCGAGCTGGTGGAACTCGCGGACGTTGAACCGCCGCACGCGCGCGCCGTCGAACTTCGTCAGCGCAGTCATCAGCACCGTCCGGAGGGGGATGTTGACGCCGACGCCGAGCGTGTCGGTCCCGCAGACGACCGGCAGCAGGCCCTGCCCGGCGAGGCGCTCGACGAGGCGGCGGTAGCGCGGCAGCATGCCCGCGTGGTGGACGCCGACGCCGTTGCGGACGAGCCGGTCCAGGGTGTCGCCGAAGCCGCGGCCCATGCGCACGCCGGTCATCGCTGCGGCGATGGCCTCCCGTTGCGGGCGCGTGGTGACGTTGAGGTTGACGAGCCCCTGGGCTCGTTCGATGGCCGCCGCCTGCGTGGGATGGACGACGTAGACCGGGCTGAGCCCGTCGCCGATCGCCTCGCGGACGCTGTCGACGACCGGTGTCATCCGCCACTGGTGATACAGCGGCGTCGGGCGGTCCACGGACGTCACCTCCGTGACGGTTCGACCGGACCGCGCAACCAGGTCCGTCGTGATCGCCGACATGTCGCCGAGCGTCGCCGACGCCAGCAGCATCTGGCAGTTCGTCAACTCGAGGAGTGGCACCTGCCATGCCCACCCGCGGTCGCCGTCGCCGTAGTAGTGGAACTCGTCGAGGCAGGCGAAGCCGAAGTCGCTCGTCGGGCCGGTCGCCAGGGCGTGGTTGGCGAGCACCTCGGCGGTACACACGAGCACGGCGGCGTCCGAGTTGATCGCCGCGTCGCCGGTCGCCAGGCCGACATCGCCGGCGCCGAGCAGTTCGGCCAGGTCGAAGAACTTCTCGGCGACGAGCGCCTTGATCGGGGCGGTCCACACGGATCGTCGCCCCTCGTTGCGCGCCAGTAGCACGCCGGCAAGGGCAACGAGGCTCTTGCCGGACCCGGTCGGCGTCGCCAGCACGACGTGGTCGCCGGCGGCGAGCGCGAACGCCGCCTCGTCCTGGTGCGGGTACAGCGGGCGGCCGCCGCCGGCGGCCCACTCGCCGAACGCCTCGAGCACGGCCACCGGGTCGGACCCGGGCGGCGGGAGGAGGTCGGTCAGCGCGGCCATGGCGGTGCAAGTGTGTCGTCGCGCCGGAGGATCGGTCGTTCCTGGTGAATTTCGACGCCAGAACTCGCGCCGAAACCTCGTGAGAACGCGATCCTCTGGTCGGTTGTGGGCCCCCAGGGCACGCTCGGCGGATGACGATCGTCGGTTGGCACGGATCGCGCCCAGATGCACGATGGGCGCGCGACCGGACCCGTGGCACCACGAGACCCGCCTCACGGCTTCCAGAGCCCTTCGGCGACCGTGACGCAGCTCCGTCGTGACCACCGTCGTCGTGGTCGGGTGGTTCGTCTTGCCGCAAGCATCCTGAGCACGCCAGCGAGCCGTCGCGACGGACAACCAACGACGGCGTCGTAGCCGGTGCGAACCCGGCGGCGGCAACGGCGCGGCACTCGGTGTGGTGGGTGCGGGCCGGCGCGAGTGGGTAGGCGCGTCGGCATGGACGCCATCTCCACCATCTACGCCCAGCACCCACGCAGCGACGAGTCAGCCGAGCTTTTCGGCAACCTCGTCGCCAAACTTGCCGAGTGCTCCCTCGTGTGCACGATCTGCGCCGACGCCTGCGCCAACGAGGAAGGCGACGACCTCGGCCGGTGTATCCGCCTCGACACCGACTGCGCTGATCTGTGCGCCAGCACGGCGCGCCTGTTGAGCCGCCAACCGGTCATCGAGCCCGATGTTCTGGAGCGTCTCCTGACGACGTGCGCGGCGGCGTGCCAGCGCTGCGCGGCGGAGTGCCGGACGCACGCCGAGCACCACGCCCACTGCGCGACGTGCGCCGAGGTCTGCGCCGGTTGCGCCGAGGCCTGTGAGCAGGCGGCCGGCCGGCTGCGCACGAACGCCGAGAGCTGAACCGAGGACCGAACAACGGCTCTCGGTGGCGATGGGGGCGGGCGGCGGCGGGCGCGACACGGGCAGCTGAGTAGCGTTCGCGTCCGCTGTGGGCGCACACCTCAACATCCTCCTCATCACGCTCGACCAGTTCCGCGGTGACTGCTTGTCGGCGGCCGGTCACCCGGTCGTGCGCACGCCGCACCTCGACCAGCTCGCTGCGTCCGGTGTCCGCTTCGCCCGCCACTACAGCCAGGCCGCGCCGTGCGCACCAGGGCGGGCCAGCATCTACACGGGCATGTACCAGATGAACCATCGTGTCGTCGCCAACGGCACACCTCTCGACGCCCGCTTCGACAACATCGCCCTGGCCGCCCGCCGCGCCGGCTACGACCCGGTCGTGTTCGGCTACACCGACCAGGGCGCCGACCCGCGCTCCGCAGTCGATGCCGACGATCCGCGCCTCTCCGTCTGGGAGGGCATCCTGCCCGGCTTCGAGGCCGTGCTCGATCTGCCGGACGACCAGGCGGCGTGGGTGGCGTGGCTGGCCGAACTCGGCTACGACACGTCGGGCGGGTCGGCGCAGTTGCTGGCCACCGAGAGCGAGCGCCCCGCCGAGCACGGCGTGTCGGCGTTCCTCACCGACCGGGCGATCGACTGGTTCGATCAGCGCCTGGCGGCAACCGGCGGCGAGCACGCCGGTCCGTGGTTCGTCCACCTGAGCTACCTCCGTCCGCACCCGCCGTATTCGGCAGCCGGCCGGTGGGCCCAGGCCTACGACCCGGACGACGTGGGGCTGCCGATCGAACCGGCACTCGTCCGCCACCCGCTGCACGATGCCGTCCTGCGCCATCCGGCCGCCGCTGCGCCGACCGACGAAGCGGCGCTGCGCTTGATGCGCGCCCAGTACTTCGGGATGATCTCCGAGGTCGACGATCAGCTCGGCCGGTTGCGCGACGCGCTGACCGAGCGCGGTCAGTGGGACGACACCTTCGTGCTCGTCACGTCCGATCACGGCGAGATGCTCGGCGACCACGGCTTGCGGGAGAAGCTCGGCTACTGGGAGCAGAGCTATCACGTGCTCGGCATCGTCGCCGATCCACGACTGCCGCAGGGGCACGGTTCGGTCGTCAACACGTTCACCGAGAACGTCGACGTCATGCCGACGATCTGCGAGGCGATCGGAGTGGCCGTCCCGGCGCAGTGCGACGGGTTCCCGTTGACGCCGTGGCTGCGCGGCGAAAAGCCCGACCGCTGGCGCACGGCCGCTCACTGGGAGTTCGACTGGCGTGGGGAGATGATCGGGCAGGTGCCGCACGAGTGGCCCTGGGAGCGGACGCTGGAGCGCCAGCACCTGGCCGTCCTGCGCACCGAGCGTGCGGCATACGTCCAGTTCGGCAACGGGTCGTGGTGCTGCTTCGACCTCGTTGCTGATCCGTCGTGGCGCACCGAGGTCACCGACCCGGCGGTCGTGCTGCCGCTGGCCCAGGACATGTTGACGTGGCGTTCGCGCCACACCGGCCGCGAGCTTGCCGACATGCTCGTCGTCGACGGTGGCGTCGGACGCTGGCCGCAGATGCCGACCGGTTGGGCCGTCACCGCCTGACGGCGCGGTGGCCACGTCCGACCTTGCGCCACCGTGTTCGTCGCCACCGTGCTCGCCCTGTCGTCGGCCGGTCTCCACGCCACGTGGAACCTCGTCGCCAAACGCAGTACGGATCCGTTCCTCGCGCTGTGGGGCCAGTTCTTCGCGTCCGCACTGGTCGCCGCCGTCGTGCTCGTCGCCACGGGGGGTCTGCCGGCTGCGGCGTGGGGATTGGCTGCCGCCTCCGGCGCCGTGCACCTGCCATACCTCGTCGCGCTGGCGCACGCGTACGGGCGGGGCGACTTCGCCGTCGCCTACCCGCTGGCCCGGGGTGGCGGCGCGCTGCTCGCTGGGCTCGGTGGCATCGTGTTGCTCGACGACGACCTCAATGCGTGGTCACTGACGGCGATCCTCGTCGTCGTGGCCGGCATGGCGCTGCTCAGCGTCGGCGCCGCACCGGCACAGGTGTGCGCGGCGCTGTTCGTGGCGCTGACGATCGGGGCGTACACCACGATCGACAGCCACGCTGCGCGGACTGTGAGCGGAGTCGGCTACGTGTTCGCCGTGTTCGCCGCCGGCGGAGCGGCCGTGACGGTGTACGGCGCGGCCACCGGTCGCGGTGCGGCCATGGCGACGGCGTTCCGGTCGGGTTGGCGCCAGTACGCACTGACCGGGGCGATGAGCCTCGTCACCTACGGACTCGTCCTGCTGGCGGTGCGCCGCGCCCCCGTCGGGTACGTCGCCGGGCTCCGTGAATCGAGCATCCTCGTCGCCGCGTTCCTCGGCCGCCGCTACCTCGACGAACGTGGCGCACGGCGTCGCGCCGTCGCCGCCGCCGTCATCCTGTCCGGGCTCGTCCTGCTCGTGCTCTCGACCTGACCCGTCGGAGTCAGTCTGTTGGCTGCTCGTCGCCGGCTACTGCAGCGACGAAACGGCCGGCGACTCCTAGGCCGGCTTGTCGAGGAGATGGTTGAGCGTGGACTCGATGTCGTCGGTAGCGCGCCCGCTCAGCTGGATCGGCTTGGCCACGACGTTCAGTTGGAGGTGCCGAGTCGACTGCGTCGCTCGGAGACGAAGGTGGCGTCGGCGACTGGCCGGAGTGCCGAGCCGGCGCCGTCGAGGATCAGATCGCGAAGTTGCTGGCGATCCTGATCGCGTCGGATCAGGTCGCGTACGTACTCGCCGATCGACCCGTACCTGCCGCCCTCGACCCGCTCGTCGACGAACGCGCGCATCTCGTCGGGCAGCGACAGGTTCATCATCGACATGACGCCGACGGTAATTCCCATTGGTCCGAGGCCGCTCGAGGGGATTCGTTTCGACGCCTCTCGGGCAGGGCAGACGGCCGGGACGCGAATCGAGAGGAGCCGACATGAAGGCAGTGGTGTGGCAAGGCAAGCGCGACGTGCGCGTGGAGAACGTGCCCGATCCGACGATCGAGGAGCCGACCGACGCCATCGTGCGCATCACATCGTCGGGCCTGTGCGGATCGGACCTCCACCTCTACGAGATCATGACGCCGTTCATGACCGCGGGCGACATCCTCGGCCACGAGCCGATGGGCATCGTCGAGGCGGTCGGCAGTGCAGTCACCCACATCGCCCCCGGTGACCGCGTCGTCATCCCGTTCAACATCTCCTGCGGGCACTGCGTGATGTGCGACACCGGGCTGCAGTCGCAGTGCGAGACGACCCAGGTACACGAGTTCGCAAAGGGCGCCGCCCTGTTCGGCTACACGAAGATGTACGGACAGGTGCCGGGAGGTC
The DNA here is from genome assembly GCA_030858325.1 of Actinomycetota bacterium. Taxonomy (GTDB): domain Bacteria; phylum Actinomycetota; class Acidimicrobiia; order Acidimicrobiales; family Ilumatobacteraceae; genus JALZMG01. Next base: position 6,237 of record JALZMG010000486.1, read on the forward strand.
AGGCCGAGCTGCTACGCGTGCCGCAGGCGCAGTACGGGCCGATCAAGGTTCCGCACGGCCCGCCGGACGATCGCTTCGTCTACCTCTCCGACGTGCTGCCGACGGCGTGGCAGGCCGTCCAGTACGCCAATATCGGAGATGGCGGGACCGTCGTCGTGCTCGGGCTCGGCCCGATCGGGGCGATGGCCTGCCGCATCGCCACCCACCTCGGCGCGTCGAAGGTGATCGGGGTGGACCTCGTGCCGGAGCGGCTGGAACGGGCCCGCCTGCACGGTGCCGACGTGCTCGACCTGCGGGACTTCGACGACGACCAGAAGGAGGTCGTCGCGGCGATCCGCGAGATGACCGCAGGACGCGGACCGGACGGCGTGGTCGATGCCGTCGGGATGGAGGCGCATGGCTCGGGTGGAGCCAAGCTGGCCCAGCGCATGGCAGGGCTGCTGCCCGACACGCTGGCTGGGAAGTTGATGGAGCACACCGGCGTGGACCGCCTCGCCGCGCTGCAGATGGCGATCGACGTGGTCCGTCGCGGCGGGACGATCTCGGTGTCCGGCGTGTACGGCGGGATGAGCGACCCGCTGCCGATGCTCGTGCTGTTCGACAAGCAGGTGCAGCTGCGGATGGGTCAGGCCAACGTGAAGCGCTGGGTCGACGACCTTCTCCCGCTCCTCATCGACGACGACGTGCTGCGCGTCGAGGACTTCGCCACGCACCACCTGCCGCTGACCGATGCGCCAGATGCCTACGAGAACTTCCAGAAGAAGCAGGACGGCGTGGTCAAGGTGCTGTTCCAACCCGCCGCCTGACGGCCGACGGCTTGCGCGGGCGCCGCCCGCCCGTCAGCGCAATCGTCGTCACGCATTCCCGGTGAACGGGCGCGTCAGCCGCAGAACACTGGCGTGTTGTCGAGTGCCTGGTCCGCTTCGACGTCCCATTCCTCCAGCTGCAGCGCCGGCGGGCACGGGATTGCGCAACGGGCGACATGGATCACCCGATCGGGTGAGAGGCGGCGAACGGTCGGCGACCTACGATGACGCGCGGTTCAACTCGCACGGCGATCTGGGCTCGATCTGAAGGACTCCCAATGAGCGAACCACACGACGGCCTCCGGGGGCTCATCGTCAACAACGCCGCGCGCACGCGCGTCGTCTTGGCGGGCGAACTCGATCTGGCGAGTGCGCCGGCGCTGCGCGCGCAGCTGGACGCCGTCGTCGAGGCCGGCACGGGAGACGTCCAGGTCGACATGGCCGATGTCACGTTCTGCGACTCCACCGCCCTCTCCGAGCTGCTGGTCGCCTCGTGTCGTCTGGAGGAGAACGGGCGGCGCCTCCAGGTGATCAACCCGTCGGAGTTCTGCGCTCACCTGCTGCAGCTCAGCGGGCTGACGGACGTGTTCGGCGCCGAACCAACGGCGACGTAAGGCCAGGCCGCCCGGTTCAGGTGAGCGGTGGGAGCTGTTGCTGCTGCCCGACGAGCGGGGCGAGCGGGTCGCCGACCGTGCGTAGGCGCTCGCCGATCGTGGCAACCGTGAAGCGGTCGGGAGCGAGGTCCGGATCGTCGAGCTCGTCCCAGCTGATCGGGACGGCGACGGGACCGCC
>JALZMG010000506.1 GCA_030858325.1 Actinomycetota bacterium
GCCCCTCTGACGCCGGCTCCCTCCCGGAAGACGCGGTGGCAGCGATCCGCCTCGCTGCCACCCGCCGTCCCACCTGACCCGGTTTCCGGCGTGCGCCCGTCAGTCGGTGACGGCGACGCCGGCCACCGCCGTCATCTCGAGACCGACCCGCCGATGCGGCCAGGCGCTGCTCGTACGGTCACCTTGGACGTCATCGCGACGGGCGACGTGCGTCCACTCTGAGTAGTCGGAGGTGATGGATTGGGTGAAGAACAGGGTCTCGTTCATGCGCTGACCTCCGTGGCGGCATTGGCGTGCATCGACGTGCTCACAGTGCGCCAACGGCGGATGTCGTGCTGTGTCAGCTGACCGCTCGCCGCTGTGACGTCCGTCGCATCCGTCGCGCTCAGCAGGTCAGGCGGCGCAGCCCGTCGACGTCGACCACGGCGACGCCGCGACGGCGCGACTCGACGAGTCCGTCGGCGCGCAGGCCGGCCAACGCCCTCGCCACGGATTCGCGCGAGGCGCCGATCATCGCCGCCAGCTCGGCCTGGGACAGCGGGATGTCGACGGTCGCGCGGGACGAATCGAGGTCATCGTGCTCGTCGGCCAGCTCGACGAGCAGGCGGGCGAGACGCTGGGCGGTGTCGTAACCCCCGAACTCGACGCGTCGGCGATCGGCACCACGCAAGCGGGCGCTGAGCAGACGCAGCATGGCCATGGCCGCTGCCGGGTGCGCCGCCAGGTAGTCACGGAACTGCGGACCGCCGATCTCCCTGGCGACGACGGTGCCCACGGCGACGACCGTTGCGCCGCGCCCGTTCGCCGCTTCGTCGATCGCCGCCACCTCGCCGATCACGTCACCGGAGCCGCGCATCGCCAGCAACGGTTCGCGGCCTTCCCTCGTCGTACAGAACACTTTGACGACGCCGTCGATGACGACCACGACATGGTCGGAACGGTCACCCTCGGCGAAGATCACCCGCCCGCTCGGATACCGGCGCGGGCGGCCGAGCGCCAGCAGGTCGCGCCGATCGTCGGCGCCGAGCATCGAGAGCATCCCACCTTGGGCCATCGAGGTCGGACCGTAGCCAGCGGTGGGCGATTCTCCGGAGACCCGTCCTCGTCGTCGTTGGTCCGGACGCGATGAGAATGCGGATTCAGACAGCGGGGACCGGGGCGCGATGGGTGTCGATCCAGGTCTCGAGGACCGGGCCGCTCTCGAAACTCGTGATCAGCGCGTACCGCGCGACGGTGCCGGGATGGACGACGACGTGCCACAGGCGTTGGGTGTCGACGACGAAGCGAGCGCCGCGGTGCAGCGGAACACGAGCCTCGGTGGCGGGATCAGGCAGCCCGTCGTCACCGTTGTCCATCAGCAGCATGTAGCTGTCGGGGTTGTCCGTCAGCTCCAGCCACGACCGCACGACCCAACCCTCGTTGTCAGGATTGAAGCGGTTGTTGTCGTCGCGGTGGATGTTGCGGATGGCGTCCTCGCGCGATTGCGGCTCCAGCTTGATCACGCGCACGCGGCCAAAGTTGGCGCCGACGGAGTCGACGTAGCGGCGCACCGACGGGACGACATCCGCGTTCGCCGTCCACAGCGCGTCCTTGTCGGTCTTGCCCTTGTCCCAGAACCCGCGGCAATCCAGCTCGCCGTCGGCGGAGGCGATCGGGGCGAAGTTCGTGTCCCCGCCGCTCTTCCAGTCCATGTACTCGAGCGCCTCGTACTCGGCGGGCGGCACGTTGACGTCGGCGTCCTCCAAGGCGACGAAGCCGCGTTCGGCGAGTTGCGGCAGGCGGCGGTGGGGTGTGTCGAGGGGGATCTTGACACTCCAGTGATCGGCAGTTGGCCAGAAGCTTGCGCTCATGGCTTCCGAGCCTAGGGAGCGATCGTGGTGGTGGCGACGGATGCCGGCGCCGGCGTGGCGCCGGCGATGGTCGTCTGGCCGGGGGTCGGCGGGAGCGAGTTGGCGACGATGTCGGCGGCGTTGGGCAACTGCAGGATCTGTCCGGCGAAGATGGCGTCCTGGTTCGTGATGTTGTTGATCTGCATGATCGCCGGGATCGGCAGGCCGTAGGCGACGGCGATCTCGGTCAGCGTGTCGCCCGGTTGAACCTCGTAGAACTGCGGCTGCGTCGTCGGCGGCGGCAGCGTCGTCGTCGGGGGCATCGTCGTCGTCACGATCGGCGGCAGCGTCGTCTGCTCGGCCGATTCGTCGTCAGAACACGCCCCTGCGAGCACCGCCGCCGTCGCGCCGACGACCACCGCGCCCAACAACCGCGATCGCATTCCCAGAGCGTACGCCGTGACGGACGGCACCCGCTACCCCTGACCAGGGGATACGGTGAGGCGATGCGTTCGTTGTCCGTGGCGCTCGTCGCCTTCGCGGCGATGGAACCGCTGACCGCGGCCACGCACCGCTTCGTGATGCACGGCATCGGGGAACGCCTGCACCGCAGCCACCATCGCCTCCGGCGACACGGTGGCTGGGAGGCCAACGACGCCTATCCGGTGATGTTCGCCGCCGTCGTCTGCGTCGCGCTGTGGGTCGGCTTCAACGAGCCGGGATGGAACGGGCTCGTGCCCGTCGGCGTTGGCGTCACGATGTACGGCGCGGCGTACGCCTTCGTGCACGACGTGTACATCCACCGCCGCCTGCGCTGGTTCGGCGAACGCCACGTGCCGACGCTCGACCGTCTCGCCGACGCGCACGCACTGCACCACCGCTTCGGTGGCGCGCCGTACGGGATGCTCGTGCCGATCGTCCCTGCCGCACTGCGCCGACGTACCAGATCCGCACCATCACTCGCGCAGGGGATCACGGCCGCCCCACGAACCTGAGCTGGCGTAGGGCTGGAAGCGGGCGAACAGTTCCTCGCCGTACCACCGCTCGTGGCGGGTGCGCCGCACGGCCTCGGCATGTGCCGGCTGGCCGGCGGCGGCAAACGCGTCGACGGCGGCAGCGGAGCGCCACAGGCTGAACGTCCCCAGCCGGCCGACCGGCGCCTCGCCGATGCCGACGACGGCGAGCAACCCGTCGGCTTCGCGCACCTCGGCACTGACGCGGCGAGCGGCGCGGCGGAACGCCGGCCAGGCCCGCCACCGCACGTCCGCACGCGTGACG
>JALZMG010000521.1 GCA_030858325.1 Actinomycetota bacterium
CGCGTCGGCGACTTCGGGTTCATGCTGGCGATGTTCCTCGCCTTCGGGGCCATCGGTTCGATCAGCTACGGGGTGCTGAACGACGCCGCCGGCGGCGGGCAGATGGCGCAGACCACGGCCACGGCCATCGCCGCCCTGCTGTTCCTCGGGGCCGTCGGCAAGAGTGCGCAGCTCCCGCTGTACTTCTGGCTACCGGACGCGATGGAGGGCCCGACACCGGTGTCGGCATTGATCCACGCGGCGACGATGGTCACCGCCGGCGTGTTCCTGATGGTCCGCATCAATCCCGTGCTCGCCGCGTCCGAAGATTGGTTGCCGACGACGATCGCCTGGATCGGTGTGATCACGGCGTTGTTCGCGGCCACGATCGCCGTCGCCCAGAACGACATCAAGCGCGTGCTCGCCTACTCGACGGTCAGCCAACTGGGCTACATGTTCCTCGCCGTCGGCTCCGGCGCCTACGTGGCAGCGATCTTCCACATGGTCACCCACGCCTTCTTCAAGGCCCTGCTGTTCCTCGGCTCCGGTTCGGTGATCCACGGCATGCACGAGGAACAGGACATGCGCCACATGGGCTTGCTGCGCCGGTTCATGCCGGTCACGGCGGCCACGTTCATCGTCGGCTGGCTGGCGATCGCCGGCGTCCCGCCGTTCTCCGGGTTCTGGTCGAAAGACGAGATCCTGCTGTTCAGCTTCGTCAAGAGCCCGGCGCTGTGGCTCGTTGGCCTGGTCACGGCGCTGCTGACGGCGTACTACATGACCCGCCAGGTGGTGATGGTCTTCTTCGGGACCGCTCGCTGGGACAGCCATGCGCCGGGCGACCACGAGCATGCTCACGCCGCGGAGGGTGTCGCCACGTCGACCGATACAGCGGTCGACGCGTCGACGGCCGAGCCAGCCGCGCCCGCCGGTGCACACGGGGAGTTCAAGCCGCACGAGTCGCCGTGGATCATGCTCGTCCCGCTCGTCGTGCTGGCCGGGCTGGCGCTCGTCGGCGGTGTCATCCAGCTGCCGTTCAACGACGGCTTCCACCGGCTCGAGCACTGGCTGCACGAGGTCGTCCCGGGCGAGGCGGAGATCGAAGGGACGTGGGCCTCCGACAACAAGTACGTCCTCCTCGCGTTCGCCGTCGTCGCCGCGGCGGCCGGAATCGTCGCCGCCTGGCTCGTCTACCAGAAGCGGCGGGTCAAGGCCGTCGAACCGCAGATCATGGCCAACGGCTGGTACTACGACCAGACCGTGACCGACTTCGTCGGCGGACCCGGGCGCCAGGGCTTCGAAGGCGCGGCGTGGTTCGACGCCAACGTCGTCGACGGCGGAGTGAACGGCGCGGCCCGCTCCGTGCGCGCCGTCGCCGGCGTCACACGCAAGGCGCAGAGCGGGTTCGTGCGTTCGTACGCCGGCATCATCGGCATCGGCGTTGTCGTCCTCCTCGCCTGGTTCGTTCTGCTGAGGGGGATCATCTGATGGCGGTTGGGCGCGGGTCGGTCGCGTCGTTCAAGGGTGGATGGCCCGGTCCGGCACGCCGGCGCGCAGCGAGCGTGCGGCGGCCGCATCAGGGGCGTCTGTAGTGGAATCCGGCGACTTCCCGATCCTCACGCTGCTCGTCCTCGTACCCGTGGGCGGCGCGCTGGCGACGGCCGTGACGGGCAACCGGCGGCCGGAGCTGGTCAAGCTCGTCGGGCTGCTGGCGAGCGTGTTGACGGGCGCGCTGTCGATCTGGTTGCTCGTGGCGTTCGAAGCAGGAGCGGAGGGGTTCCAGTTCGTCAGCAAGCATCCGTGGATCGAGCCGTGGGGGATCTCCTGGCATCTCGGCGTCGACGGGATCTCACTGCTGCTCGTCGCGCTGACGGGGATCCTGTTCCCGCTGGCCATCGTCGGCACCGACCCCCACCACGACCACAAGCGGTACCTGGCCTGGCTGCTGCTGCTGGAGGCCGGGATGATGGGCAGTTTCCTCAGCCTCGACCTGTTCGTCTTCTTCATCTTCTTCGAGATCGTGCTCGTCCCGATGTACTTCCTCATCGGCGGCTGGGGTTACGACAACCGGGTCGACGCGGCGACGAAGTTCTTCCTCTTCACCATGTTCGGCTCGGCGTTCATGTTCGTCGGCATCGTCGCCACCGCGTTCCTGGCGCGCGACAACGGCGTCGGCACGCTGACGTTCGATCTCGTCACGATCGCCGAGCAGGCCGAGTTCCCGGCGGCGACCGGCCGCTGGTTGTTCTTCGCCTTCGCCATCGCCTTCGCCGTCAAGGTGCCGCTCTTCCCACTGCACACCTGGCTCCCCGACGCTCACACCCAGGCCCCGACGGCCGGCTCCGTCATCCTTGCCGGGGCAATGCTCAAGCTCGGCACCTACGGACTGTTGCGGTTCGGCCTGTACCTGTTCCCGGAGGCGGCGTGGTGGGCGCGGCCGCTGTTCCTGACGCTCGCCGTCGTTGGCGTGCTCTACGGCGCCGCCGTGGCGACGATGCAGCGCGACCTCAAGCGTCTCGTCGCCTACTCCTCGATCGCCCACCTCGGCTTCATCGTGCTCGGCACGTTCGCCATGACCAGCCAGGCGCTGACGGGCAGCGTGTTGCAGATGGTCAACCACGGCGTGTCGACCGGCGCGCTGTTCCTGCTCGTCGGGTGGATCTACGAGCGCCGCCACACTCGCGAGATCGCCGATCTGCGCGGCATCCAGACGGTGGCGCCGATGTTCGCCGCCGGGTTCACCGTCGTCATGCTGTCGTCGATCGGCGTGCCCGGTCTCAACGGCTTCGTCGGCGAGTACCTCATCCTCACCGGCTCGTTCCTGTCGGCGAGGTGGTGGACGGTCGCCGCCACGGCCGGCGTCATCCTCGCCGCGGCCTACCTGCTGTGGGCGTACCAGCGCGTCTTCCACGGCGAGCCCGACGACGACAACCGCACGTTCGCCGAGCTGCGGCCGCGCGAGGCCGCCGTGCTGGCCGTGTTCATCGGGATCATCGTCTTCACCGGCATCTACCCGAAGCCGCTGATCGAACGCATCGAACCGAGCGTCGACGCGCTGATCGTCCATGTCGAGGAGCGCACGGGAGTCGACATCCCGCAACCGGAGACGATCTCCGTCTCCCCCGCCGACCACGACGGCGACGGCGAGGGTGGCGAGGGCGGCTGATGGACGTCATGCAGGAGACGGTGTTCCGCGGCCCCGAGGTCGGCTGGTTCGCGTTGTCGCCGTTGCTCGTGCTCTCCGGCGCGGCACTCGGGTTGCTGCTCCTCGGCGCGCTGACGCCACGGTGGCCGAACGGGCTGCAGGCGTTCGTCACGGCCGCCGCCGCCGGCGCTGCAGCGACGCTGGCCGTCGTGTTGTGGGACGACATCGCCGACCGCGGCCCGAGCACGCTCGTCGGCGGGGCGTTGGCCTTCGACACGTTCGCCATGTTCATGACGATCGTCATCTGCATCGCCGTGCTGCTCGTCGCGCTCGTCACCGACGACTACCTGCGCCGTGAGGACCTCGACGGTCCCGAGGTCTACGCGCTGTATCTCGTGACGGCGACGGGTGGCGTCGTGATGAGTGCGGCGAACGATCTGATCGTGCTGTTCATCGGCTTGGAGACGTTGTCGCTGGCGCTGTACGTGCTGGCCGCCAGCCACCGCCGCCGCGCCGGCAGCGCGGAGGCCGGCATCAAGTACTTCGTGCTCGGCGGGTTCTCCTCGGCGTTCTTCCTCTACGGAATCGCGCTCGTCTACGGCGCCACCGGGTCGACGAACCTGACGCGCATCGTCGACGCGTTCGGCGCCGGTGTGCCACTGGAGCGCAACGACGCGCTCGTGCTCGCCGGGGTGGCCATGCTCGTCGTCGGGCTCGGGTTCAAGGTCGCCGCGGCGCCGTTCCACGTGTGGACGCCCGACGTGTACCAGGGCGCGCCGACGCCCGTCACGGCGTTCATGGCCTCGGCGGGCAAGGTCGCCGCGTTCGCCGCGCTGCTGCGCGTGTTCGTCGTCGCCCTGCCCTTCTATCGCGACGACTGGCGTCCGGTCATCTGGGTGCTCGCCGTCACGTCGCTGGTCGTCGGATCGTTCCTCGCCGTCGTGCAGACCGACGTCAAGCGGATGCTCGCCTACAGCTCGATCAGCCACGCCGGTTTCGTACTCGTCGGTCTCGAAGCGGCCGGCCACACCGCGGGCAGCGCGGATGCGGGGCTCGGCGTGCCGAGCGCGGCGGTGTACCTGTTCATCTACGCCGTGATGGTGATCGGCTCGTTCGCCGTCGTCACGTTGGTGGCGCGTACGGGCGACGGGGCCACGAGCCTCGATGCGTTCCGTGGGCTCGGGCGGAGCCACCCGCTGTTGGCGCTGGCACTGACCGTGCTCCTCCTGGCCCAGGCCGGCGTGCCGTTCACGGGCGGCTTCATTGCCAAGTTCGGCGTCATTCGCGCTGCCGCCGACGAGCGCAGTTACGCGCTCGCCGTGATCGCCATGGTCGCGTCTGTCGTCGCCGCCTTCTTGTACCTGCGGATCATGGTCAGCACGTGGATCACGGACGCTCCCGAAGACGACGACCTGGAACCCGTGCGGGTGCCGTTGTCGTCGGGCGTGGCCATCGCCGCCTGCGCCGTCTTCACACTGGCGGTCGGCGTCGTCCCCGGCTGGCTGCTCGACGCCGCCGACGCCACCGTCGCCTTCGCCCGCTGAGCGGTCGTCAGCGGTCGGCACTCCGGCCGCCCGTGCCGGCAGTGGCCGCCTCGGTAGGGTCGCCGCCGATGGCCGGCCTCGCGTTCACCGCCGCCGACGAGGCCCGGCGCGTCGAACTGCGGCGGATGAAGCTGATCGCCACGGGCTTCCTCGTCGCCGCGGCCGTCGTCTTCCTCGTCGCCAGCGCCAACGAGGACGGGCGGGCCTGGGTCGGCTACGTGCGCGCCGGGGCCGAGGCGGCGATGGTCGGCGCGCTCGCCGACTGGTTCGCCGTGACCGCGTTGTTCCGCCACCCGCTCCGCATCCCCATCCCGCACACGGCGATCATCCCCAAGCGCAAGGACCAGATCGGGCGCAGCCTCGGCGAGTTCGTGCAGGGCAACTTCCTGACCAAGGACATCCTGCTCGACCGTTTGCGCGGCGTCCACGTCGGCCAGCGCCTCGGCGGCTGGCTGCGTGATCCGCGCCATGCGACGCGTGCCGCCGATGCGGTCAGCGACGCGCTGCGCGGGGCGATCGAAGTGATCGATGATCGTGACGTGCAGGACGCACTGGGCTCGGCCGTCGAGCACCGGCTGCGGCAGACCGCGGTTGCCCCGCTGCTGGGCAAGGCCGTCGACGTGGCCGTTGAGGGCGGGCACCATCAGAACCTGCTCGACGCCGTGCTCACCGGGCTGGCCTCGTTCCTCGAGGAGAACCGGGGCACGTTCCGAGCTCGACTGACGCAAGAGTCGCCGTGGTGGGTGCCGGAGCCGATCGACGATCGCATCTTCGACAAGATCTTCACGGGCGTCAACAGCTTCCTCGCCGACGTCGGCGCCCAGCCGGACCACGACGTGCGCGTGGCGATCGATCGGCGGATCGTCGCGCTGGCGGCGCGCCTGCGCGACGATCCCGAGCTCGTCGCCAAGGCCGAGGAGGTCAAAGCGGAACTGCTCGCCCACCGTGACGTGCAGGCGTGGTTGGCCTCGCTGTGGCTGGAGCTGAAGCGGGCGATGCTCGATGCCTCGGCCGATCCCCGCAGCGAGCTGCGCCGGCGGCTGGCGGTGGCGCTGGCCCGCGTGGGGGACCGTCTGGCCACCGATCCGCAGATGCAGGCCAAGGTCGACGACTGGGTCGAACGGGCCGCCGTCCACGTCGTCGAGAACTATCGCGGCGAGGTCGCCGAGTTGATCGCTTCGACCGTCGAGCGCTGGGACGCCGCCGACACGTCACGACGCATCGAGCTGCAAGTCGGGCGCGACCTGCAGTTCATCCGCATCAACGGCACCGTCGTCGGTGGCCTCGCCGGCCTCGTCATCCACGCCGTCGGCGAAGGCCTGTTCTAAGAGGTTCTGTCCTTTCCGATGTGCCCGTTCGGGCCGATCGGAAAGGACAGTTCGGGGTTTCAGGCGTCGGTGTTGCTGATCAGCATGACGGGCTGCACGTTCGTGTAGTTGGGCACGTCACCCATGATCTCCGCACCGTGCTCGGCCATCGGGCCGCCGAAGCCCTCCATCGAGTCGAAGTACATCTGGCAGTAGGCGACGTACGGTCCGTCGACGACCTCGTGGATCTCGTCGCGCTGCAAGTTGTCGCCGAGCCGCTCGCGCAGCAGGTCGAAGTGGCGCCCCTTGTAATAGTCCATGTCGAACGTGACGTCGTCGGTGCGCGGGTACATGACGGTGACGGTGACCATTGAGGGCGAACAGTAGCGTCGGCACCGATGGACCCCGAACGTGTGCGCCTGGCGATCAGCGTGCTCGACCTGACGGACCTCGGCGACGACACGATGGCCGAAGACGTTGCCGCGCTGTCCGACCGGGCCATCGGTGCCGGCACGGCAGCGGTGTGCGTGTGGCCGCGCTTCGTCGGCGACTGCAGCCGACTGCTCGCCGGGTCGGGCGTGCGGGTGGCCACCGTCGTCAACTTTCCGAGCGGCGACGAGGCCATGGACGCGGTGATGGCCATGACACGTGAAGCACTCGAAGCGGGCGCCGACGAGATCGATGTCGTCGCGCCGTACCGGGCATGGTTGGCGGGCGACGAGCCGGCGGCGTGTGCCGTGCTGGACGGTGTCCGCGCAGCAGTGGACGCGGCAGGTGAGGACCGTCTGATGAAGGTGATCATCGAGACCGGTGAGCTGCCGAACCGGGCGGCGATCGACCGCGCCACGCACCTGGCGATCGGGTGCGGTGCGGACTTCGTGAAGACGTCGACGGGCAAGACGGCGGTGTCGGCGACGCTCGAAGCGGCCGAGATCGTCCTCGAGGCGATCGACGTGTCCGGCCGCCCGGTCGGGTTCAAGGCATCAGGAGGCATCCGCACGACGGCCGACGCGGCCGCCTACATCGACCTCGCCGAACAGATCATGGGTGACGGCTGGGTCAGCCCGGACACGTTCCGGTTCGGCGCCAGCGGCCTGCTGGACGCACTGCTCGCCGAGCTGGACGAATCCGCCGGTTCGACCGGTAGCGCCATCGGCGACAGCTACTGATCTGGCGCCGCGGCCCAGTCGGGGCGGGTGAGGCGCAACGGGTCGAGCACCCGCCGCGCCTCGGCCTCGTCGAGCACGCCGGACTGCACGACGACCTCGACGATCGACCGGTCCTCGTCCTGCGCCCGGTGCACCAGTTCGGCCGCCCGCTCATATCCGATCAGCGGGTTCAGCGCGGTGGCCAACGCCGACGACCGTTCTGCGTACTGCCGACAGCGCTCGACATCGGCCTCGATGCCGGCGACGCAGCGCTGCGCGAACACGCGGCTGACGTTGGCCAGCAGCGTCCCCGATTCCAGCAGCGCGTCGGCGATCACCGGCAGGTACGTGTTCAGCTCGAGGATGCCCTGCGAGGCGGCGTAGCCGACGGTGGCGTCGTTGCCGAAGACTCTGGCGGCGACCTGGTTGACCGACTCGCACAGGACCGGGTTGACCTTGCCCGGCATGATCGACGATCCGGCCTGCAGCTCGGGCAGGCGCAGTTCGGCCAGCCCCGCCGACGGTCCGCTGGCCAGCAGGCGGATGTCGTTGGCGATCTTCGTCAACGCCACGGCGACGCCACGAAGCCCGGCCGAAGCTTCGGCCAGTGCACCCTGGCCGCCCTGGTGGACCATCGGGTCGTCGGCCACCCGCAGCGGCAGCCCGCTCTCGCCGGCCAGTCGGGCGACGACGGCG
>JALZMG010000523.1 GCA_030858325.1 Actinomycetota bacterium
GGGCGGCCGCATCACCGATGGCCACCAGGCTGACGTGGCTGCTCGCCACGCTGACGGCGGCGGCAATCCTCGCCGGCACCGTCGTCACCGGTGCAGGGCCGCACGCCGGTTCCAAGTACGTCGCCCGCCTCGATGTTTCCATCGCCGCGGCGGCGCGCGTCCACGGCACGCTCGTCGTGGCCGCGCTCGTCACGGCCGTGGCGCTGGCCGTGCTCGCGCAGCGACGGCGCCAGGACCGCGGCGCCCTCACCGCCACCCTCTCGTCGTGGATCTTCGTCGGGATGCTGCAGGCGGCCGTCGGCTACGTCCAGTACTTCAACGATGTTCCAGCGGTCCTCGTCGGTGTCCACGTCGCCGGCGCCACGCTGCTCTGGGCGATGACCGTGCTCCTCGTGCTCGCCACACGCCGGGCCGAAACGTCTATCGACCGCGCCCACACACGCGGTCTTGTACCATCCGCCCCCACATGAGCGGGGAGCGAAGGGACAACGCCACGACCGCACGCCGGTTCGTGTTCGGCGGGCTGCTCGCCGCCGCCGCCTTCCTCGGCCTACCCGGTCCGGCCGGCGCCCAGGAGGACGACGAGCCGGAGCAGACGATCCGCGGTCGCGTGTTCAACGAATCGGCACAGGACGGAGAGCGGACTCGCCAACCGATCGCCGACGTTCGCGTCGTCGCCTCGACCGAGGGTGGTGAGCTCGTCGCCGAAGCGACCAGCGACGCCGAAGGTTCGTATGTCGTGGCGCTGCCAGAGGGTGGCACGTACGTCGTCAGCATCGACGAGTCGTCGCTGCCGGAGGGCGTCGCCGTGGACGAGGATGCCAACGCCTTCACGAAGACGGTCGCCACCGGCGGCACCCAGACACAGGCGTTCTTCCTCGGAGAGGATCTGCGCGACATCCGCGGCAAGTGGAGTCTCCTGCCGCAGACGATCGCCAACGGCCTCAAGCTGGCGATGATCATCGCCATCACGTCGATCGGCCTCTCCCTCATCTTCGGCACGACAGGGCTCTCCAACTTCGGCCACGGCGAGATGGTCACGTTCGGCGCCGTCATCGCATGGGGACTGAACCGCGAGGTCGGCTGGCACCTGATCCCGGCGGCGCTGCTGGCCATCGCCGCGTCGGCGGTGCTCGGCGCGGCGCTGGATCGGGGCCTCTGGAGGCCGCTGCGCTCGCACAAGGTCAGCTTGACGTCGATGATGATCGTGTCGATCGGGCTCGCCCTCGCCGCCCGCCACGTCTTCTTGTTCTTCTACGGGGGCACCTCTGAGGCCTACGGGCAGTACACACTGCAGCGCAATCCCGTGGCCGTCGGGCCCGTCGCCTACCCCCCGCGCACGCTGTGGGTGATGGGGCTGTCGCTGGCGGTCATCGTCGGCGTCGCCATCTTCCTCCTGCGGACGCGGTTCGGCAAGGCCATCCGTGCGGTCTCCGACAACCCGGAGTTGGCGTCGTCGAGCGGCATCGACTCGGATCGGGTCATCCTCATCGTGTGGGCGCTCGGGGGTGCGCTGGCCGGGCTCGGTGGCGTGTTCTACGGGCTCGAGTTCGGCGTGCAATGGGACATGGGCTTCACGCTGTTGCTGTTGATGTTCGCGGCGATCACGCTCGGCGGCCTGGGAAACCCCTTCGGCGCGCTCGTCGGCGCACTCGTCGTCGGGGTCTTCGTCGAGCTCTGGACGTGGATCGTGCCCAACGCCAACGACCTCAAGAACGTCGGGGCCCTGTTCACCCTGATCGTGATCCTGTTGATCCGGCCGCAGGGGCTGCTCGGGAGCAAGGAGCGCATCGGGTGAACTGGGACCTCATCTTCTGGAACGCGCTGTATGCCGGCATCAACGCCGCATCTGCCGGTTACTGCCTCGTCGCCATCGGTCTGAACGTCCATGTCGGCTACACGGGGCTACTCAACTTCGGCCAGGCGGGCTTCGCCGCCGTCGGCGCGTATGCGTTCGCCATCCCCATCGTCGAGTTCGGGTGGGCGTGGTACCTCGCGCTGCCGACGGTGTTCGTCTGCTCGATCGTGCTGGCGCTGCTGCTCGGCATCCCGACATTGCGCCTACGCGCGGATTACCTCGCCATCGTCACGATCGCCGCGTCGGAGATCATCCGCTTCTTCGTCAACTCCACGCGGTTCACGTGGTTGACGGGAGGCAGCAATGGCAAGAACGGATGGACAGGTTTCTTCCAGGATCTCAACCCGGTTGCCAACGACGCCCGCTACTCGATCGGGGCGCAGACCGTCGACGGCTATCGGCTCTTCATGCTCAGCCTCGGCTGGAGCCTCGTCCTGTTGATCTCCTTGCTCGTCTGGGCCTTGATGCGCAGCCCGTGGGGCCGGGTCCTGAAGAGCATCCGCGAGGACCAGGACGCGGCGCGTGCGCTTGGCAAGAACGTGCTCGCGTTCAAGATGCAGAGCCTCATCCTCGGTGGCCTGATCGGTTCGCTCGGCGGCCTGTGGTTGAGCGCGCAGAAGCAGTCGGCACAACCGAACGAGTTCGCCACGACGCTGACGTTCTTCGCGTTCACGATCATCGTGCTCGGTGGCCTCGGCCGCGTGAAGGGGCCGATCGTCGGCACGGTGATCTTCTTCTTCGTCATCCAGTTCGTCGACAACGTGCTCAGCCAGGCGACGCGGCGCAACAAGGTGCCGGACTGGCTGGTCGACTCCAGCAACTTCGGGCAGGTCAAGTTCATCGTCGCCGGGCTCGTGCTGGGGACACTCGTCATCTTCAGACCGCAGGGAATCTTCGGTGATCGCCGCGAGCAGGTGTTCGATGTCAGGTGAGGTCGCCCCGCCCGCTGCGACGGACGCGTCCGACGCGGCAGCGCGTCCGGGCGCGGCCAAGTCGGATCCGATGCTCGTCGTCGACGGCGTGCGCAGAGCGTTCGGCGGCCTCGTCGCCGTCGACGTCGACCATGTCGAGGTGCAGCGTGGCGCGATCACGGCGTTGATCGGACCGAACGGCGCCGGCAAGACGACCTTCTTCAACCTGCTCACCGGATTCGACGAGCCGGACTCCGGTCGCTGGGTGTTCGACGGTCAAGACGTCGAGGGAACGTCGGCCCACAAGTTGGCGCAGCTCGGGATGGTGCGGACGTTCCAGCTGACGAAGAGCCTTGCCCGCCTGTCGGTCATCGAGAACATGCGCCTCGGGGCGACGGCGCAGCGCGGCGAGCGGATCTGGGCAGGGGCGTTCAAGTTCCTCTGGCGCGCGCAGGAGCAAGAGGTCACCGACCGCGCCGACGCGCTGCTCGAGCGCTTTCGCCTCGCCCACATGCGCGAGGAGTTCGCCGGCAGCTTGTCGGGTGGCCAGCGCAAGCTCCTCGAGATGGCAAGGGCGCTGATGACCGACCCGACGTTGATCATGCTCGACGAGCCGATGGCCGGCGTCAACCCGGCGCTCAAGCAGAGCCTGCTCGACCACATCAAGCAATTGAGTACGGAGGGCAGGACGGTGCTCTTCGTGGAGCACGACATGGACATGGTCCACGAGATCAGTGACTGGGTGCTCGTGATGGCAGAGGGTCAGCTGATCGCGGAGGGCACGGCGACACAGATCTCAGGGAACCAGGACGTCATCGACGCCTATCTCGGTGCGCATCACGATGTCGACCTCGGTGCGCTGGACGACGAGAAGGCGATGAGCGAGCTCGGTCTCGATGCCGAGGCGCTCGGCGTCCAGGCGCTGGGACACCTGAGCGAATCCGGGTCGATCGTCGACAGCCGCGATGACGACGAGACGGCGGGGGGATGACGATGGCCACCGAGACGGCGACGCCAAACGTCATCGAGGTCACCGAGGTCGTCGCCGGGTATGTACCGGAGGTGAACATCCTCAACGGCTGCGACCTCACGGTCGCCCCGGGCGAGTTCGTCGGGATCATCGGACCGAACGGGGCAGGGAAGTCGACGTTGCTCAAGGCGGTGCTCGGTCTCGTCTCCGTCCGCTCCGGCCATGTCCGTCTCCACGGCAAGGAGATCACCGGCGCGCCCCCCCACCGGCTCGTGCGGCTCGGTGTCGGCTTCGTGCCGCAGTCGAAGAACGTGTTCCAGGCACTGACCGTGCGCGAGAACCTGGAGATGGGCTGCTTCCTCGCGCCGAAGCGGTTCAAGGAGCGCTTCGACGTCGTCACGACGCTGTTCCCCCGTCTCGGCCAACGCGCCGACCAGCGCGCCGGTTCGTTGTCCGGCGGCGAGCGGCAGATGGTCGCCATGGGCAGGGCACTGATGCTCGATCCGACCCTGCTACTCCTTGACGAGCCATCGGCCGGCCTCTCCCCGATCCTCCAGGACGAGGTGTTCTTGCGCTGCAAGATGATCAACGAGACGGGCGTCGCCATCTTGATGGTCGAGCAGAACGCCCGCCGCTGCCTCCAGGTGTGCCACCGCGGCTACGTGCTCGATCAGGGCCGCAACGCCTACTCCGGCTCGGGCCGCGAACTCCTCGGCGACCCGAAGGTGATCGAGCTCTACCTCGGCACCCTCGCCCGCGCCTGACGGGATCAAGGCGCAGCCTGTCCCGTCAGGCTGCGCAGTCGCGCGGCCTGAGGG
>JALZMG010000536.1 GCA_030858325.1 Actinomycetota bacterium
GATCTCAACGACGGTGTGTGGTGCAACGTGCGCGACGTCAAGGCCTGCTTCGGCGACAGGGTCTACGGCACCGACGCTGATGTGGTCGTCGAGTTCGGTGGACGCCGCTGGCGCATCGGGCCGGCCGGTATCTGCCGCGTCCGCAAGCGAGCCGACGTCGTCACCGATCACGCCGGGCTGTCAGCGCTGCTGCTGGGCGGTGTGGCCCCGACGACGCTGGCCGCCGGCCGGCGCTTGGAGGCCCGCAGCGCCGATGCACTCCGCCGCGCCGATGCCCTGTTCGTCGTCCACCCCGCCCCCCACTGCCAGACCGGCTTCTGACCGCCATGGAGTCAGCGGCCGGGGACGGGTCGGGAGGGCGCCGCTAGCCTCGGCCGGCGTGTCCGAGCGCATCTCCACCGCCGACGTCGTGCACGTCGCCAAGCTGGCCCGGTTGGCGCTGAGTGCCGAGGAGATCGAACGGACGACGGCGCAGCTCGCCGACATGCTCGAGCACTTCGCCGACATCGACGAGCTCGAACTGGATGACGTCGCGCCGATGACGCAGCCCTTTCCTTTGGTCAACGTGCTGCGCGACGACGAGGTGCGGCCGGGGCTGGAGCGCGACGAGGTGCTCGCCGCCGCGCCGGATGCCGTCGATGGTCGCTTCCGTGTGCCGCCGATCGTCGGGCTGGACGGCTGATGGCGGGAGCGAACGGAGACGCCCGCCCAGGCGGCGACGCCGCATCCAACGAGCGCACCGCCATCGAGCTGGCGAGTGATGTCCGCGCCGGTCGCCTGCGCGCGCTGGACGTGCTCGAACAGCACCTCGCCGCGATCGAGCTGCGCGAGCCGGAGATCCACGCCTTCAACACGGTGCTCGCCGACGAGGCGCGCGCCGCGGCGATGGCCGTCGACCTCGCCGTCGCCGCAGGTCGTGACCCCGGACCGCTGGCCGGCGTGCCCGTTGCGCTGAAGGACAACATGTGCACGCGCGGCATCCCGACGACGTGCTCGTCGAAGATCCTCGACGGGTGGCGCCCGCCATACGACGCGACCGTCGTCGAGCGGCTGCGCGCGGCGGGGGCGGTCGTCGTCGGCAAGACGAACCTCGACGAGTTCGCCATGGGCTCGAGCACGGAGAACTCGGCGTTCGGTCCGACGCGCAACCCGCTCGACACGACGCGCGTGCCGGGCGGATCCAGCGGCGGAAGCGCGGCTGCGGTGGCGGCCGGCTTCGCCGCCGTCGGCCTGGGCAGCGACACCGGTGGGTCGATCCGCCAGCCCGCCGCGCTGTGCGGCGTCGTCGGCGTCAAGCCCACGTACGGGCGGGTCAGCCGCTACGGGCTCGTTGCGTTCGCCAGCAGCCTCGACCAGATCGGCCCGTTCACACGTACCGTCGCCGACGCCGCGCTCGTGACCGAGGTGATCAGTGGCCACGACGCTTCCGACTCGACGTCGATCCCCCAGCCCGCCCCGGAGTTGTCGGCCACGCTCGGCGACGGCGTCGAGGGCCTGCGCGTCGGGCGCATCACCGACCTCCCGGCCGGTGCCGACCCGGACGTGCTGGAGCGCGTGGAGATCGCGTTCGCCGCGCTCGTCGCCGCCGGGGCGACCGTCGTCGACGTCGAGGTCCCGGCGTTCACGTACGGCCTCACCGCCTACTACCTGATCGCCCCTGCCGAGGCGTCGAGCAACCTGGCCCGCTACGACGGCGTGCGCTACGGCCTGCGCGTCCCCGCCGCCGACACGAACACGATGTACATGACGACGCGTGCCGCCGGCTTCGGCGACGAGGTCAAGCGGCGCATCATGCTCGGCACGTACGCGCTGTCGGCCGGCTACTACGACGCCTACTACGGCAAGGCGCTGAAGGTGCGCCGGCTCATCGCCGGCGACTTCGCCCGAGCCTACGAGCGGGCCGACGTGCTGCTGACGCCGACGTCGCCGACCGTCGCCTTCCCGTTCGGGGCGAAGACCGAGAACCCGCTGGCGATGTACCTCTGCGACACGTACACGATCCCGTCCAACTTGTCCGGTGATCCGGCGATGACCGTGCCCTTCGGCACGGGCGCCGACGGCCTACCCGTCGGCGTGCAGATCCTCGCCCCGACGCTGCACGAAGCCGTCATGTTCCGCGCCGCCCAGACGTTGGAGGACGCCGCCCGCACGTACGATGGCGCAGTGGGAGTAGGGCGATGAACCGTCGAGACAGCGCGGTCGCGGCGCGCGTGGCGACGCACCACCATGACGACGACTGACGTCGAACTCGACTACGAGCTGGTCGTCGGGCTGGAGGTCCACGTCGAGCTGGCCACGGCGACGAAGCTGTTCTCGTCGTCGCCGAACCGCTTCGGCGACGAGCCGAACACGAACATCGACCCGGTCACGCTCGGCCTCCCCGGCGCCCTACCAGT
Source organism: Actinomycetota bacterium (assembly GCA_030858325.1). Classification (GTDB taxonomy): domain Bacteria; phylum Actinomycetota; class Acidimicrobiia; order Acidimicrobiales; family Ilumatobacteraceae; genus JALZMG01. The sequence continues at coordinate 2,397 of JALZMG010000536.1, forward strand.
GCTCAACCGCCACGCCGTCGAGCTGGCCATGCGCATCGGCCTGGCCCTCGATTGCACTGTCCAGGCCTGCTCGTTCCACCGCAAGAACTACTTCTATCCGGACATGCCGAAGGCGTACCAGATCAGCCAGTACGACGTGGCGCTGAACGTCGACGGCCACCTCGACCTGCCCGACGGCACACGTGTCGGCATCGAGCGCGCCCACCTCGAGGAGGACACGGGCAAGTCCACGCACATGGGTGGCGCCGGCGGGCGCATCCACGGCAGCGAGTCGTCACTGATCGACTTCAACCGAGCCGGGGTTCCGCTCGTCGAGATCGTCAGCCGTCCTGACATCCGCTCGTCCGAGCAAGCCCGTACGTACGTCCTCGAGCTGCGGGCCATACTTGGAACGATCGGCGCCTCCGACGCGAAGATGGAGGAGGGCTCGATGCGTGTCGACGCCAACGTCAGCGTGCATCGGCCGGGCACGCCGTTCGGCACGCGCTGCGAGATCAAGAACCTCAACTCCGTGCGCTCGCTCGGCAGGGCGATCGAGTACGAGGCCCGCCGCCAGATCGGGCTGCTCGAGGCCGGCGAGACGGTGCGCCAGGAGACACGCCACTGGGCCGAGGGTGACGGTCGCACGCACACGCTGCGCTCGAAGGAGGACGCCGACGACTACCGGTACTTCCTCGAGCCAGACCTCGTGCCGCTGGCCCCGGAGGCGGAGTGGATCGAGCAGGTCCGGGCGGCGCTGCCGATGCTGCCGGCCGCCCGCCGGCAACGCTTGGCCGAAGCCACCGGCGCGCCCGCCGACGGCGAGGCCGTCGCCGTCGTCGTCGAACGGGGTCAGGACGACTACGTGCTGGCGGTCGTCACCGACGGTGGCGACGCCGGGCGGGCCCTCGTCCACGTCAAGGAGGCGTACGCCGAGCAGGGTCCTGCGCCGACCGTGCCCGCCGCCGACCTGGCCGCGCTGACGACGATGGAGGCGGATGGCCGGTTGACAGCGACGCAGGCCAAGCAGGTGCTCGCCGACATGGTTGCCGGCGGCGGGGGGGACCCTGCGGCCATCGCTGCGGCGAAGGGCTTCGAGGCGATGGACACGAGCGCGCTGGAGGCGCTCGTCGACGAGGCCATCACCTCCCACGCCGCGGTCTGGGCCAAGTTCCAGGCCGGCGAGGACAAAGCCGTGGGGGCGCTCGTCGGCGCGGTGATGAAGGCATCGCGTGGTCAGGCCGACGGCGCCGCCGTCACCGCCCTGCTGCGCGCCAAACGCGGCTGAAAACGACAGGATCACTCCCGGCAACCGAACTGTCCTCTCGAGCCGGCCCGGACGGGCCGATCGGAAAGGACGGTTCGGTTTTTCAGGCGGGGGTGGGGGCTGGTTGGGCGCCGCGCACGAGGCGGCCGGGAGTCGCGCCGGTGGACTCGCCGTCGGCGCGGATCTCGGTGCCGGCGACGAACGTGTGCACGTAGCCGTCGGCGCGCTGCACGAGCCGGCGGCCTCCGGCTGGCAGGTCGTAGCGGATCTCCGGGGCGTGCAGGCCGAGCCGGTCGAAGTCGATCACGTTGACGTCGCCGCGGTAGCCGGGTGCGAGCACGCCGCGGTCGAGCAGGCCGACCGTCTGCGCCGTGGCCTGCGTCTGCTTGTGCACCAGGAGCTCGACGGGCAGTCGTCCGCTCGGACGGTCCCTGCCCCACCACTGCAATAACGTCGTCGGAAAGCTGACGTCGCAGATCGTCCCGACGTGCGCGCCGCCGTCGGACAAGCCGGCGACGGACGCCGGGTGACTCAGCTGCGCGCCGACGGCGTCCAAGCTGCCGTCCACGTAGTTCAGCGTCGGCAGGTACAGCATCGCCGTCGCGTCGTCACCGAGCAGGACGTCGTAGGCCACCTCCGCCGGTGACCGGCCCTGTCGTTCGGCGACGGCGGCGATCGACGAGGCCGGGTCGGGCTCGTAGTCGGGTGGGTCGCCGAGCGGGAACATCAGGTGGAACTTCGTGATCAGCCGGCCGCCGATGAGCGAGCTCTGCCGATCCGCGGCGACGTTGGCGACGAGCGCCCGCCGGACGTCGTCGCGGCGCAGGCGGGCCGCCCGGGCAGCAGGTGGGAGGTCCTTCAGGTCGGCCCACAGCGGAGC
>JALZMG010000538.1 GCA_030858325.1 Actinomycetota bacterium
GCCCGGAGCCGCGCTGAGCAACTCCAGCGCCCGTGCCACGGAGAGCGGCCGCGCAAACGTGGCGTTCAACGACAGCGAGTGCCCGGTGAAGACAGGAACGCGGACACACGTGCCGGACACCAGCAGATCGGGGATGCCGAGGATCTTGCGTGACTCGTGCCGCAGCTTCTGCTCCTCGTCGGTCTCGCCCAAGCCGTCGTCGACGATCTTGCCGGCGAGTGGGAGCACGTTGAAGGCGATCGGCCTGGCGAACTTGTCAGGCGCCGGGAAGTCGACCGCCGCGCCGTCGTGGGTCAGCTCGGCGGCCCGGCCGCCGACCTCACGGACCTGCTTGTCCAACTCGTCGACGCCCGCCAGCCCGGCGCCGGACACGGCCTGGTACGTGCTGGCGACGAGGCGCACGAGCCCGGCTTCGTCGTGCAGCGGCTTGAGCACCGGCATCGCCGCCATCGTCGTGCAATTGGGATTGGCGATGATGCCCTTGGTCGCCTGCCGGGCGGCCTCCGGGTTGACCTCGGCGACGACGAGCGGCACGTCGGGATCCATCCGGAACGCGGAGGAGTTGTCGATGACCGTCGCTCCGGCGGCGACGAAGCGTGGGGCCAGCTCGCGCGAGGACGTGGCGCCGGCGGAGAACAGGGCGATGTCGAGCCCGGCCGGATCGGCGACGGCCGCGTCTTCGACCGTGATCTCATCGTCACCCCACGGCAGCGTGGTCCCCGCCGAGCGCGCGGACGCAAAGTACCGCAGCTGCTCGATCGGGAAGGCCCGCTCGGCGAGGAGGCGCCGCATCACGCCCCCGACTTGTCCTGTTGCTCCGACGACACCGACTCGCATGGGACGCCAGGCTACGCGCGGGCGCGATTCATCCGACCTGTCCTTTCCGATCGGCCCGGTCGGGCCGATCGGAAAGGACAGAACCGGTCAGGTCGTCCTCGACAACCAGACGGCAGTGTCCGCCGGGATGTGGGCGCGCGTCGCCACCGGGTCACTGGCCAAGATGACGTCGCCGTCGATCTCTGCGGGGACGGCCGTCGCGCCTGGGCCGAAGTTGACGACGCACGTGAAGCCGGGCTCGCGCCGGAACGCCAGCATCGTGGCCTCGCCGTCATCGCTGTCGGCGGCGGCGGGATCAGCGGACAGCCACTCGAGCGCGCCGTCGCCGAGTGCGGGGAGTCGCCGCCGCCCCGCCAGCGCGTCGCGGTACAGCGACAGCATCGACACCGGGTCGTCGTCCTGCGCGGCAACGGTGAGCTGCGCCCACTCGGCCGGCTGTGGCAGCCACGTCGTGGCGCCCGGCCCGAAGCCGAACGGCGCGGTGTCGCCGGACCACGGCAGCGGCACCCTGCATCCGTCGCGACCGGGGACCGTGCCGCCGGTGCGGCGGAACGTCGGGTCCTGGCGCAGCTCGTCCGGCAGGTCGCGCACCTCGGGCAGACCGAGCTCCTCGCCCTGGTAGATATATGCGCTGCCGGGCAGCGCCAGCATCAGCAGCGCCGCCGCCCGCGCCCGGCGCGTCCCCACGTCGCCGCCGCCGTAGCGTGTCACGTGGCGCGTCACGTCGTGGTTCGACAGCACCCAGGTCGCCGGCGCGCCAACCGCAGCCATCGAGGCGATGGAGCGATCGATCGCCGCGCGCAACTCGTTGGCCCCCCAGGCGGCGAGGAGGAAGTGGAAGTTGAACGCCGTGTGCAACTCGTCGGGCCGCAGGTACCGGGCGACGCGATCCGGGCTGGCCAGCCAGATCTCGCCGACGAACGCCCGCTCGCCCTCGTACTCCTCGGCCGCGCGCCGCCACCCGCGGTAGACGTCGTGGACCTCGTCTTGATCCCAGTGCGGGTGGCCCTCGCGCGCCGGGCCACCGGTGGCGAAGCGCTCGTCGAGGTCGGGCATCGCCTGATCCTTGGCCAGGCCGTGGGCGACGTCGATGCGGAACCCGTCGACGTCGCGGTCGAGCCAGAAGCGCAGGATCGATTCGAACTCGGTGCGCACCTCGGGGTTCATCCAGTCGAGATCGGGTTGGCGGGCGTCGAACAGGTGCAGGTACCACTGGCCGGGCCGCCCGTCGGCCTCGGTGACGCGTGTCCACGCCGATGCTCCGAACACGCTCTGCCAACCGTTCGGCGGCTCAGCGCCACCAGGGCCACGGCCCTCGCGGAACAGATAGCGCGCCCTCTCCGGGCTCCCCCGCGGCGCGGTGAGTGCGGCGCGGAACCACTCGTGCTCGCTCGACGTGTGGTTGGGCACGATGTCGACGAGCACGCGAATGCCCAGGTCGTGGGCGTCGCTGACGAGGCCGTCGAAGTCGGCCAGCGTGCCGAACGCCGGGTCGACGTCGCGGTAGTCGGCGACGTCGTAACCGGCGTCCGCCTGCGGCGACGGGTAGAACGGGTTGAGCCACACGGCGTCGACGCCGAGGCGGCGCAGGTACGGCAGGCGGGAACGGATCCCCGGCAGGTCGCCGAGCCCGTCGCCGTCGGTGTCGGCGAAGCTGCGCACGTACACCTGGTAGATCACCGCCTCCCGCCACCACGGTGCGGTGTCTTCGCGCGCCGTCACATCGACGGTCGAGATCACGTCGTCAGATGTCGTCACGCCTGCTCCCTGACGGTGGCGACGAGCCACCAATGGTTGTGGTTGATCCCGTCGAAGTAGTCGGTCGCGGCCATCTCGACACCCCAGAGCGGGCCGTCATGCTTGGGATTGCGCCAGATGACGACCTCGTCGAGGGCGTTCGCAATGGGGCCGACGACCTGCTGCGGGTCGAGGCGGTTGGCCTGCCACGCCAACCG
>JALZMG010000002.1 GCA_030858325.1 Actinomycetota bacterium
CGCCGTCGCCGTCGAGCAGGCCGGCCGGAGCCTCCGCAGCTCGCTGCGCCAGCTCGGCCCAGCTCAACGCGCTGGCCGGCACGCCGGTCACGCCGACGGTTGCCGACGCACGATCGACGACGATGTCGGCGACGTCGGCCTCCAGCAGGTGGGCGGCCAGCCGGCGGGCCTTGTCGACCAACGCTTCGGTGGCGCGATGCACGGCCGAACCGCCGAGCTGCAGCGAGCGCGACCCGCCGGTCCCGCCGCCGGTCGGCACGAGCCGCGTGTCGCCGTCGACGAGGCGGATGCGCTCGACGGGAATACCGGTCTGGTCGCTGACGATCATGGCGAACGCGGTCTGGTGGCCCTGGCCGTGGGAGAACGTGCCGGCGCGCACGACGGCGTCACCGCCCTCGTCGATGTCGACGGCGCCGAACTCGCTGGCCCCGCCGCCGGCGGTGATCTCGACGTAGGCGGCGACGCCGATGCCGAGCACGACACGGTCGCCGCGCTCACGCCGCGCCGCCTGCTCCCGGCGCAACTCGTCGTAGCCGACGACGGCGGCGGCCGTCTCCAGCGGCAACGCATAGGCGCCGGTGTCGTAGGTGACGCCCGTGAGCGTCGTGAACGGGAACATGTCGTCGGTCAACAGGTTGCGCCGGCGCAGCTCGATCGGGTCGATGCCGAGGACCAGCGCAGCGTGATCGACGAGCCGTTCGATCAGCGCAGTGGCTTCCGGCCGGCCGGCCCCGCGGTAGGCGCCCATCGGCGTCGTGTTCGTGACGCCGACGGCGACGTCGAACTGGATGGCCGGGAAGCGGTACGTACCGTTGGACATCCGCTTCGTACCGGCCGGCAGGAACGAGCCGATGCCCGGGTAGGCGCCGCCGTCACCGACGAGGCGGACACGCAGCCCGCTGAACGTGCCGTCGGCGCGCACGCCGAGCTCCGCGTACTGCACCTGGCCGCGGCTGTGCGGCAGCGACACCAGGTCGTCGCTGCGCGTCGGCGTCCACGTCACGGGGCGACCGAGGTGGCGGGCGGCGGCGGCGACACTGGAGTACTCGGCGCCGATCCCGGCCTTGCCGCCGAAGCCGCCGCCGACCTGCGGGGCGATGACGTGGATCTTGTCGCGCTCGAGGCCCAGCGCGCCGGCCAGCTGGGGGACGAGCCCGTGGGGCATCTGCGTCGAGGCGTAGAACGTCAGCTCGCCGTCCGGGCCGGGAACGGCGGCGCAGGCGTTCGGTTCCATCGACACGACGGCCATGCGCTGGTTGACGTAGCGGCCGCGAACGACGGTGACGCCGTCGCCATCGAGCTCGACGGTGTGGGCGTCCGTGTCGACGATGGCCTCGTTGGACCCGTGCTCCGGGAACACGACGGGCGCACCATCGGCGAGCGACTCCTCCGGATCGACGAGGACGGGGAGCGTCTCGTAGTCGGCCCACACCGCGGCTGCGCCGTCGGCGGCCGCGGCGACCGTCTCGGCAACGACCATGGCGATCGCTTCGCCGACGAAGCGCACGACCCCGTCGGCCAGCGGCGGTCTGGCGAAGTCGGGATGGACCGTGACGAAGCCATGGTGCGGCGCCACGCCGAGGTCGGCGGAGGTGAATACGGCGACGACGCCCGGAACATCGCGAGCGTCGTCGACGTGAACCGTGCCGAGCGTGGCATGGGCCACTTCGGAACGGGCGAAGACGGCGTGCAGCTTGCCCGGCAGGTGGAGATCGTCGACGTAGCGCCCGGCACCGGTCAGCAGGCGGGGGTCCTCGGTGCGCCGCACCCTCGTTCCGAGGATCGATCCGCGCAGCTCGGTGTCGGTCATCGCGGCAACCTATCCCCGGCGGTCGTTGCGCCGTCGGCCCGACGCCTCGGCCGGGAGGGCGTCGTTCAGATGCCGAACGTCACGGCGCGCATGGCGGCAATCGCGTCGGCGGGGCCTTCGAATTCGACCTGTGCCGCTGCCGTGCGACCGTAGAGGAACAGCACGCATTCGCCGAGCGGACCGCCGACGGCGACGGTCGGCTCGCCCTTGTGCAGCGTCGTGGCCGGATGGCCGTCCGGTGCGACAACGACGCCGACGGGAGACGTGCGCGTCAGCAACTTGCCGGCGGGTCCGATCAAGGACGAGAGCGTTTGCTCGAGTTCCGGCGCGAGCTGCCGCGGGGACCACGCGGTGCCGCCGCGCCGCACGTCTTCGTGATGGACGAAGAACTCGATCGTGTTCGTCAGACGATCGACGGCGGGGACGCGCATCGGTGACCACCGTGGCGGCCCGTTGCGGACGCGCTCGACGATCTCCTCGTACGGTCGTTCCGCCTCCGCTCGGCGCACCCCCTCGCTGTAGTCGGCGAGCACGTTCGTGACGATGCCCGGCCCGGCATCAGGGCGGCGCTCACGCATGACGAGATGGGCGGCGAGATCCCGCGTCGTCCAGTCTCCGGCAAGTGTCGGCGCGTCCGGCCCCACCTCGATGAACAGATCGCAGAGCAGGGCCCGTTCGGCTGCGGCGGGGGAGGAGGTCACGGCGGCAGCCTACGGGCGCGCATAATCGCCAGCCGCCGGCGTCGCTGCTCGGTACAGTTGGCGGCCGTGACGTCGCCGGCGCTGCGGACGTTGATCGACTGGTCGCGATGGCAGGACGACGACCGCACGTCGGCGTTCCCAGACCTGGCGAAAGCGACTGCCAACGGCGTCGACGGGCACATGTTCCGGGCCGGCAGGGGCCATGACCTCGACCCCGACTTCCCGCGGTTCGTCGCCGAGGCCCTTCGCGTCGGGCGCCCGTGGGGCGCCTACTGGTGGCCGGAACCGTGTCTGTCGACACCCGCAGAGCAGGCCCGGCTGACATGGGCGACGGTGAGCGCCGCTGACCGACCGAACCTGCCGTTGGAGATCGACGTCGAGGGCACCGCGGCGAGAAGCCGGGCGCCGTCGCCCCGTTCCGCCCGCTCAGCCCGACCGAGCTGGCGACCTGGCTGCGCGCGTACGTCGACGAGCTGCGTCGCTTCAGCGCGACGAGGCACATCAGCGTGTACACGGCCGACTGGTACTGGGATGCGAACGTCGCGCCGGCGGCGATCTCCTTCGCCGACTGCGATCTGCACGTCGCCCATTACCTGCCGGGCACGCCACCGCGGCCGGCCGCACAGTGGTCGACGTGGATCGGCGATCAGCGTCCCGACATGCCGAAGGGCTGGGCGACATGGTCGGCGTGGCAGTTCTCCGCCGAGCACAACGGCGCCGGACCGACGTACGGCGCCGAGAGCGCCGATCTCGACCTGAACGTCGTGCGCGACGATGCGTGGCGGCGCTGGACCGGACAGGACGCCGTCGTGATCGAGACGCTCGTTGCCCAATCAACCGTGGAGGTCGCCGTGGCCAAGCTCCCCGAGATGCGTGCGGGAATGACCGGCCAGCAGGTCCGCATCGTCCAAGCGCTCGTCAACGCGCACCTCGGCCCGGCCGGGCGTACGTTGATCAGCGAGGACGGCAGATGGTCGACAGCGTCGTCGTCGTCGACGGGCACCGCCGTCGCCTGGTCCAGGGCCAGCACGGCCTGGCCGCCGACGGCAAGGTGGGCCGCCGCACGTGGTCGGCACTACTCGGTCTGCCGCCGGAGGCCTGAGCGCTAGCGCTCGCGCTCCGCGCCGGGCCGCGCCGCCCGCTCGGGCTACTGGCGGGGGTCGTCGGCAGGTGGTTCGGACGCCGGCACGTCGGGGGAGGGGTCGGCCGCTGACGACTGCTTGTTGAACAGCCCGCCGATCTGCGCGCCGATCAGGTCGGCGGTGGCCGCCAGGGCCTGGTTGAGCGTCGACGCCGCCTGCCGGGCCTGTGTCTTGACGTCGTCGTCGTGCGCGACGTCGGCGGCGCGGTCACCGAACTCGCGGCTGGCCGCCACGAGACGGTCGAACGCGCCACGCAACGCGGCGTCTGCCTCCCTCGCGCCGTCGTCGTCGGCGTCGGTCGCCGGCGCCGCATCCGCGTCCTCCGGCGGGCTGTCGGCATCGGGCGCGCGGTACCGGTCGCGCATCATCCGCCCGAGCGTCGTGAATCCGGACGCGACGTCGCCCCACGCCTGCTTCATCGGGTCGGTCGGAGGGTTGTCGCTCGATGTCATGGCGAGGATCATGCCCGGCGCGCGCCGTCGTCAGTCCACGGCCTGTACGCGGGATGACGACCGGAGCGGATTCAGGCGAACGCGAGGAGCCGCTCGACGGCGGCGTCGGCGACCTGCGACGCCTCGCCGTGGCCGGTGACGGCGGGGATGAAGTCCTCCCGGTCGAGCCCACGCAACGTCAGTCCCGGCGGCCCGGCACGCACCGTGGCCGTGCGCGCCACGTCGCGGAGCAGCGCGATCTCGCCGAAGGAGTCGCCGGGTCCGAGCCGGCGAACGTGGCGCCCACCGATCGTCACGTCTGCTGCGCCGTCTTCGATCATCCAGAAGCGATCGCCACGATCACCCTCCTCGAACACGACGTGACCCGCCGGCACCGTCATCGAGACGAGCGAGTTGGCCAACCGCTCGAGCACGGGTGCCGGGAGGGGCATCAG
>JALZMG010000003.1 GCA_030858325.1 Actinomycetota bacterium
CGCCGTCGCCGTCCAGATCATCCGCACCGTTGGCCGGCGGGCTCATCGCCGTAGCCGGTGTCGGCTGGGCCTTTGCGCTCAACGCCGCGTCCTACGCGCGTCGGCCGCGCTGATGTGGCGGCCGGCTGACGGGGCATGACACCGCGCCGCGCTCGATCGACGAGGCCGTGACGGTACGTTGGCGGCGTGCGAGGCGGCCGACCGTCGAGGCGCTGGGCCCACTCACCGAGCGCGGCGAGCGTCGCTGTGGCCGTCGCTGTCGCCGTTCTCGCGCTCGCCGCGGTCGTGTGGTTGGCGGTCGTCATCACCGGGCAAGGCGAGGACGCCGCACCTGGCGACGAGGGCGGCGATCCGAGCGATCCCGGCGTCTCGCACGTCCACGGGCTCGGCATCAACCCGGCCGACGACTCCCTCGTCGTCGCTACCCACAACGGCTCGTTCCGCATCTCCGCCAGCGGCGACGACGCCGAGCGCATCGGGGACAGCTTCCAGGACACGATGGGGTTCACAGTCGCCGGGCCCGACCGCTTCCTCGGCTCCGGGCACCCTGACGTCGCCGGGATGCAGGCCGGTCAGCCCGGGCGGCTCGGGCTGATCGAGTCCACCGACGCCGGGACGACGTGGACGATCCTCTCGCTCGGTGACGACGCCGACTTCCACGCCCTCGCCTTTGCCCACGGCCAGGTGTACGGCTGGGATGCGGGCAGCGGCCGTTTCATGGTCTCCGCCGACCGCCGCAACTGGGAGACCCGCTCAACGCTCGGCCTGTTCGGGTTCGCCGTCGACCCCGCCGACGCCGGCCACATCGTCGCCGCCACCGCCGAGGGGCTCTCCGAGTCGCGCGACGGTGGCCGCACATGGACGCCCGCCGACGGACCGGCGCTCGTGACGCTGAGCTGGGACGCCGCGGCAGGTCTGTGGGGCGCCGAACCTGGTGGCACCGTCTGGCGGCGCGACGAGGCAGGCTGGGAACGGGCCGGCACGCTGCCAGGCGAGCCCCAGGCGTTCCTCGCCACCGCAGATTCCCTTGTCGCCGCGGTGCACGATGCCGACGGCGTCACCGGTATCTACCGTTCGACCGACGACGCCAGCACCTGGGTTCTGCGGTACCGGGACGAGCAGCAGTAAGCCTGCCCACGTATCTGTTCCCAACGGGAACCAACGCCGCGGCGACGACGTCGAATCCGGCAACGTGGACGAGCGGACAGAGCGCTTCCGCAGGGTGTTCGACGCCTGCTACCAACCGCTGCACGCCTACGCCCGTCGGCGCTGCAGTGCGGCCGACGCCGAGGATCTCGTCGCCGAAGTCCTCACCGTGGGCTGGCGCCGATTGGACGACGTGCCGGCCGAGGCGCCGCTGCCGTGGCTGTTCGGTGTCGCCCGGAGGTGCCTCGCCAACCAACGCCGCGGTGCCGACCGGCGCCTGCGCCTCCTCCGCCGTCTGGCCTGCGAGCCAGTCGCGGTGACCTGGCCAACGGCCAGCGGCGGTGACGATGCGGTGCTCGACACGCTGGCGCGGCTGCGACCCGACGACCGGGAGGTCCTCCGGCTGGCGACGTGGGAGCAGCTCGCCATCGCGGAGATCGCGGTCGTGCTCGGGTGCACGCCGAACGCCGCAGCGATCCGCCTCAGCAGGGCGCGACGCCGATTCCGCGAGCAACTGACACAACGCGCCGGGAGCCGGACAGAACTGGCCCGGAAGGACGCCGATGCCTGAACACGACGACGACCTCGACGCGCTGCGGCGCGCCGACCCGCTGGACCTGACATCGCTGCCCGCTCCACACGAGCCCGAGGCACAAGCCCTGTTCGAGAGGATCACCATGACCGACACCATCAACCACCCCGCAACGGATCCACATGAACCCGCGCCGCCGGCGGGCCGGCGAACCCGCGTGTTCCTGGCCGCAGCGGCAGCCGCAGCCGTGATCGTGCTCGCCATCGTCGGCGGGGCGCTGGCGCTGCGTGGCGACGACGACGACCCGGACCTCATCGCCCAGGCTCCATCGACGACGAACCAGCCGATCATCACCGGCGGCCCAGCGCTCGGCAGCTGCGTCGAGATCTACGACCTGCAAACCCTGGCCAACCGGGAAACCGCGTTCGACGGGACGGTGGTCAGCGTCGACGGCGATCGCGTCACGTTCATCGTCAACGAGTGGTTCCGCGGCGGGAGTGGCGACGAGGAGACTCGTGACGGAGCCTCCACGCTCGGTGGGCTCACTTCGGCCGGGCCGTCGCTGGCGCTGGAACCGGGCACCAGGTTGCTCGTCGCCGGCGACGACACGTTCGCCTGGTCGTGCGGGTTCACCCAACCGTATGACGAGGACGTCGCGCGGCAGTGGCACGAGGTGCTGGCCGGCTGAGAGGAGCCGGTCCTCGACCCGGGCGGCGTCGCCAGCTACGCCATGCTGCACCGTCCGATGTGGGACCAGACCATGTCCGGCATCGACGCCGCCGAGACCGGGCTCCCCGCGGGCCTCGCCGACCAACGGCGCTACGGCTTCATGGCTGCGCTGAGCTACACAGTCATCGGCGTCGGCCTGCTGGCGAGCCTGCGACCGCTCGGCTGGGGGCTCACCGCCTGGGTCGCCGGACTCCTTCCGGTCGCGCTCGGCCTGACGTCACTCCTCTCCCCGGACGCAACGTCGAGCCTGAGCACGGATGGGCGCTGGCGGCGACGGCGTGGGGCGGCACGTTCATCGCCACGAGTCGCCTGCGTCGCGTCGACCGACCGAATTCGGTCCGCTCAGGCGACACAAGCGACATCGCGCAGTGCGTGCCCCCGCCGGTCGGCGCTACTTGATGCCGGACGTGGCGATCGAACGCGTGAAGTGGCGGCTGAACGCGATGTAGACGATGGCGATCGGCAGCGTCGACAGCGTGGCCAGGGCCAGCTTCAGCGGGAACTGCGTTCCGCCGCTGAGATCGCCGGCGGTGAGTCTGGCGATGCCCAGGTTGAGCGTCGCCAGGTCGGGGTCCGACGTCGCCACGAGGAAGTGGGTGAACTCGTTCCACGAACCCTGGAAGGAGATGATGATCACAGTGATCAAGGCCGGCATCGTCAGCGGCAGCACGATCTTGCGGAAGCGCGTGAACACGCCGGCGCCGTCGATCAGCGCGGCCTCCTCCAGCTCGTACGGCACGGCCTCGAACGCCGTCTTCATCAGGAGGATCCCGACGGCGTCAGCGAGCAGCGGCAGGATCATCCCGTAGTACGTGTCGAACAGGCTCAGCCGCTGGAGGATCAGGAATTTGGGGATCAGCAACACGATGCCGGGCACGGCCAGCACGGCGAGCAGCCCGCCGGCCAGCAGGCGCCGGCCGGGGAAGCGCAGGCGGGCCAGCGCGTAGCCGGCCAGGCTGGCCAGGGCGACCCGGCCCAACGTCACGCTGATCGTGACGAGGAAGCTGTTGCCGAGCCAGCGCATGATCGGCGCCCTGATCGCCGGGTTGTTGCCGGCAACGGTGTTCCACGCGTCCATCGTGAACGGGTCGGGGATCAGCGAGACGGGGTTGGCATTGGCGTCGGGGTCGGTCTTGAACGACGTGACGACCTGGATGATGAACGGGCCGAGGTAGAACAGGCAGCCCAGCCCGAGCACCACGTAGGCGAGCGTCCGCCCGCTGATCCTGCGCCGCCGGTCGGGCGGCGTGGCGACTGCCGCAGGTTGCGCCGCCGCCGTCGCCGCATCGGTGTCGGTGGTGGTGCTCACTTGCGCTCCCGTCCGACCCACCGCTGAAAGCCGGTGAGCACGATGATGATCATGAACAGCACGAAGGCCACCGCCGCGCCCTGGCCGAAGTCACCGTCGCCGAAGCTCTTCGTGTACGACAGGTACGCGGGTGTCTGCGTCGTCTTGCCCGGCGCGCCCTGGGAGATGATGAACACCTGGTCGAAGACCTGCCAGCTGCCGATCAGCGCCAACGTGGCGACGAGGGCGATGCTCGGGCGCATCAGCGGCATCGTCACGTAGCGGAAGCGCTGCCACTTCGTCGCGCCGTCGACGGCCGAGGCCTCGTCAACCTCGATCGGGATGTTCTGCAGCCCGGACAGGAAGAACAGCATGAACGTGCCAGACGACGTCCAGATGGCGAGGAACAGCAACGCGCACATCGCCACCGACGGACCGGCGATCCACTGCCACAGCGAGAGGCCAAGGATGTCGGTGTTGGCCAGCCAGTCGGGCGGTGACTGCGGATCGACGACCCCGAGCCCATCGAGCCCGATGTGGATCACACCGCGGGCGTCGTTGAACCACGTCGGACCCTTGATCCCCACCTTGTCGAGCAGCGTGTTGATCACGCCCGTGCTCTGGAACAGGAACAGGAACGTCACGGAAATGGCGACGGAGCTCGTGATCGACGGGAAGTAGAAGACCGTGCGGAAAAGGCCTCGCCCCTTCAACGCGCGGTTGTTGACGATGAGCGCCAGCGAGAACGCCAGCGCGGCCACCGCCGGCACGAACACGAGGACGTAATAGAGCGTGTTGCGCAGGGCGATGGCGAAGTCCTCGCGCAGCAGCGAGTCCTCGGTCAGCAGGCGCCGGTAGTTGTCGAGCCCGATGAAGTCGAAATCGGTCAGCGGATTGGACTGCCCGTTCCAGTTGAGCAGGCTGACCCACAGCGCCATCAAGATCGGAGCGACGAAGAAGACGAGGAAGATGACGACTGCCGGCGACACGAAGAGCCAGCCGAACGCGCCCTCGCGCACCCGCTTGCGGCGGTGCCATGGCAGGTCGGGGGGACCTGCCACGGCACCGGACTCACGGGCCGTGTCGGCGGTGAGCACGACCTCGTTGGTCGGCATGCTCATTGGTCGGCGAGGAGTTCCTCGGTCGTCCGCTGCAGCCGCTCGACGGCCTCCTCCGGCGTCGCGCTGCCCGCACCGAGCGCTTCGATCTGAGCGTTGAAGTCGGTGTTCACGGACGGGAACCCGGGGATCGCCACCTGGCCCTGGGCGTACTCAACGCCGGCGTTGAACGCCGCCTTCTCCGGCTGCGCCTCGGCGTTCCACTCCTCCAGGCTGATCCGCGACGGGTTGACGCCGAACGCCTCGGTGAACGCCTGCTGCTCCTCGGCCGTGGTCAGGAACTTGACCAGCTCGACGGCACCGGCGGTGTCCGCTTCCGCAGCGACGCCCCAGCAGTTGGAGAACGTCAGTGTGCCCTTACCAGCCGGGCCCTCCGGCAGCTCGGCGCCAATCCACTCGACGTCGGGGAAGTCGGCGTCCAGGGCGCCGACGATCCACGGCCCCTCGATCGTCATCGCTCCCTTGCCGGTGCCGAACGCCTCGCCGCCCCAGCCGGCCTCGACCTGCGCGGCGAACTGGAAGTTGCCGGCCAGCACGTTGTCTTGCACGTACGTCAGCGCCTCGATGTTCTCCTCGCTCTCGGCGATCGCCTCCGTTCCGTCCTCGTTGACGATCCAGCCGCCGGCCTGGACCATGAAGCTGCCGATGCGATCCGTCTCGCCGCCCATCACCAGGCCGACCTGATCGCCTGACGTCAACGTCTCGGAGACCGCGCTCAGCTCCTCCCAGTTCGTCGGGATGTCGTCGTCGGTCAGCCCGGCCTCCTCCCACGCCGCCGTGTTGATGACGAGCGCGAGGTTGGAGAAGTCCTTGGGCAGGCAGTACAGCTCGTCGTCGATCGTGTACGACTCGATCAGCGCCGGGTAGAAGTCGTCGACGTCATCGATCTCGCTGCCGTACGGGTACAGCGAGTCCTGGAACGTGCGCACCTGCTCGGGGCCGACGTAGAACACGTCGGGCGGGCTGCCGCCGGCGAAGCCCTGCGTCAGCTGCTGGACGAGGTCCTGGGCCGGGATCACCTCGACGGGCGTGCCGCTGGCCTCGGTGTAACGCTCGGCGGCGGCGATCACGGCGTTCGTCTCGGCGTCGCCCGACGAGCCGATCATGATCGTCAGGCCCTCACCGCCGCCTCCTCCACCACTGGCGCTCGTGGCCGCGCTGTCTCCGCTCGTGCCCGCCGGCTCGCTGCTGTCGGCCTCGCTCCCCGCAGCGCTGTCCCCCGG
>JALZMG010000137.1 GCA_030858325.1 Actinomycetota bacterium
CACCATGTCGTCAAAGATCCAGAAGTTGGGAATCGTTGTCGCGATCGTCGGGCTGTGGGGTGCGGCGGTGCCCTACGCGGGACCTGTGTTCGGCTATGACATGGGAGGTGGCTCAGCGTGGACGTGGACCGAGTCACGCTTCACCCTGCACCTGCTGCCGGGTCTGTTGGCGGTGTTGGGCGGTATGACGATGATGATGGGGTCCGGGCGAGGGCGCATGCGCGTCGGCGCCGCGCTGGGCGCGCTCGGCGGAGCCTGGTTCATCGTGGGACCGGTGATCCGTCCGGCGTGGGCGAACAGCGACGGCATGATGATGATGGGGAACGGCGTCTGGGATCAGATCTTCACGTCACTCGGCTACCACTACGGTACGGGCGTCGTGATCCTCGCTCTTTCCGCGTTCGCTCTCGGTGTGTCGACCGACGTCGAAGCAGGAGACTCGCCCCGCACAGAGTCCACAGAGCCTGGCTCCGACGTCCCGATCGCTGGGAACTCCACCAGCGATCAGGAGCTGGTGACCGTCGCCTGAATTCCGTTCGGCTCAGTGTAGATCCGACGGTCCGAGCGCAGATGGTCGGGTGCCGTCTTCTCGCGAGATGTGCGCATTGTCAGCACTCCGTTCGGGATAGCCGGTTTTGGCGTGGGCCGCAACAGAGCGACGACACGGTGACTTGATGGTCGATCGATCGATGATCCTCAGGGTTGAGGGCGAGCTCGAGACGCCGTCGTGTGGGGGTTGGTCCGGGTTGGAACGCCACCCTCCTCGACGCTCTCCACCGACTCCGCCGAGCCTTCCGCTCAATCAACGTGACCAACCTGAGCGGCGTTCAAGCCCCCTATGAAGATCGTGGCTCGTGACACGTTCGAGGGGTCGCCGGGACCTCCGACGACGGCGTCTTCCCCCAGATAGCGTCGACCGACCGTGGACAACAACGGCGACGAGGTACGGGCGCAGACCCGGCGCCGGCGGACGTTCGCCATCATCAGCCACCCCGACGCCGGCAAGACAACGCTGACGGAGAAGTTCCTACTGTACGCCGGCGCGGTGCAGCGAGCCGGGTCCGTCAAGGCCCGCGACGGCCGCCGCGCGGCGACGTCTGACTGGATGGAGCTGGAGCGCCAGCGGGGGATCTCGATCAGCTCGACCGTGCTCCAGTTCCCCTACCGCGACCACGTCGTCAACCTGCTCGACACGCCCGGCCACCGTGACTTCTCCGAGGACACCTACCGCGTGCTGGCCGGCGTCGACGCCGTGGTCATGGTGCTCGATACGGCCAAGGGCATTGAGGCCCAGACGCTGAAGCTGTTCGAGGTCTGCCGCGCCCGGCGCCTGCCCGTGCTGACGTTTCTGAACAAGTACGACCGTCCCGGCCGCGAACCGTTGGAGCTGCTCGACGAGATCGAGGCGCAGATCGGCCTGCGCCCGACACCGGCCACGTGGCCGGTCGGCATCGCCGGCGACCTGCGCGGCGTCATCGACCGCCGCAGCGGCGACTACATCCGCTTCGCCAGGACCGATCGCGGCGCTTCGCTGGCCCCCGAGCAGATCGTTCCAGCCGAGCAAGCCGCGGCGGAGGAAGGCGCGGCGTGGCAACACGCCGTCGACGAGTCGGGGCTGCTCGACGCCGTCGGCGCCGACGTCGACATCGAGTCATTCCTCGCCGGTGACTCGACCCCGGTGTTCGTCGGCTCGGCCCTCACGAACTTCGGCGTGCGCATGCTGCTCGACGCCGTCGTCGACCTGGCCCCCCATCCGACCGCGCGGACCGACGTCGGCGGCGCGCCCCGGCCGGTCGACGCCGGCTTCTCGGCGTTCGTGTTCAAGGTCCAGGCAAACATGGACCCTTCGCACCGTGACCGCCTGGCGTTCGCCCGCATCTGCTCCGGCCGCTTCGAGCGGGGAATGACGGTGACCTGCGACCGCACGGGGCGCGAGCTGACGACGAAATATGCGACGACGGCGTTCGGCCCGGATCGCGAGACGGTGGAGGAGGCCTACCCGGGCGACGTCGTCGGGCTCGTCAACGCCACCGGGCTGCAACTCGGCGACACGATCTACCTCGGCGGCCACGACGGCGCGCCGGTGACGTTCCCGCCGATCCCCCGCTTCTCCCCCGAGGTCTTCGCCACCGCCAGACCGCTGGACACCGGGCGGGCCAAGCAGTTCCGCCGCGGGCTCGAGCAGCTGGACGAAGAGGGCGTCGTGCAAGTGCTACGCGATCCGGGCGCCGGGGGCAGCGATCCGGTCCTCGCCGCCGTCGGGGCCCTGCAGTTCGAGGTCTTCGGCTACCGCCTGGCCAGCGAGTTCAACGCGCCGGCAGAGATCCTGTCCGCCGGCTATCAGGCGATCCGCCGCACCGACGAAGCGTCCGCGCAGCGATTGCGGGAGATCGGCGGCATCCGCATCCTCCACCGCTCCGACGGGGCGATGGTCGCGCTGTTCGAGAACCGCTACCGGTTGGCGCGCCTCGAAGCCGACGAGCCGGACCTGACGCTGGAGCCGCTCGTCGCCGGTGCCGTCCCCGTCGGCTGACGACGGCACTGCGCCGTCAGGGCGTCGAGTGCAGGAGGAACCCCCTGGGCGACACACCGAGCACGGGCAGTTGCAGCCCGACATCGGCCAGCACCGTCCCGGACAACTCGACGCCGCCTGCCGAAGCCGCCGCCCACCACGCCGGAACAGCGTCGGCGCGGGTCGGGCGGAGGAAGTCGCCACGCACGCGCAGGCGGTAGCGGCGCGCCAGATCGAACCCCGGCAGACGGACGCCGCCGAACCCGGCGGCCGCCGCACTGGTCAGGCGCACGACGGCGTGCAGCGCTTCGGACCGGTCGGGGGCCACGACGCCGTGCACGAGCGCTCCGGTCAGATCGTCGTCACCGCCGACGACCCGACCGCCGTGCAGCAGCGGGCGCAGTTCGCGATACAGCGCGGTCCATGACGCCAGGACTTCAACTCCCCGGCACCGGCCGCCGTGAGATCCCACTCGATGCCGGCATGGGTGAACAGGCTGGTGAGGCAGCGGAACTCGGGGCCCAACGGCGCGTCCCGTCGTATGGGCGACCGGCGGGCCGACGTGGCTGCCGATCAGCTCGGCGGGAGCAGCAGCGACGTCACCGCTGGATCGGCTGGCGTTCCAAGGAGTCGGCGGTGTCCAACGCCCACACCCGATCGGTGCGGGCGAGGATGCCGAGATCGACGCGTCCACCGCCCGACGCGCACGACTCGATCTCCAGCTCCGGATGCGCCGTCCGCAGACGATCGAGCAGCGCGTACACGGCTTCCGTCTGGCGGCGCACCGCGGCCTGGCCAGAGGCCGCTCCGACGGCCTCGCTGAGGTCACGGTTGTGGTCCCACTTGAGCGCAGCCAGCGCGTACTCGACGATCAGCGCGTCGAATCGGGCGACCATGTGGTCGGCCACGTCGCGGCGAGTCAGGTCGAGCACCTGCTGGTGCCGCCATTCCCGCGGCGCGCGCCCTGCCGGACTGAGGATCCACTCCGGGTTGGCCCTGGCCAGGTCGGAGTCGGCGTTGACCATCTCCGGCGACCCAGAGTCCGAACTCCATGCCCAGCTCGGCGACCAGGTCGCGCAGCGGACGCAGGCCGTCCGGCCAGACGGCGGCGTCGACGTGCCAGTCGCCGAGTCCGGCCCGGTCGTGGCGGCGACCGTCGAACCACCCGTCGTCGAACACGAACCGCTCGACGCCGATCCGCGCCTCCCCACGTGCCAGCTCGCCGAGCCGCTCGAAGGAGTGGTCGAAGTACACCGCCTCCCACGTGTTGAGCACCATCGGTCGCGCGCGGCGAGGGTGGCAGGGGCGGGCGCGGATCGTGCGGTGCAGCCGCGCCGACAGGCCGTCCAGCCCGAGGTCGGACCACGCGCAGGAGACAGGCGGCGTGGCCGGCTCCTTCTGGCACCGCTCGGCGGCGTAGATCTGATCGCCGCTCCACCCGACGTGCACGGCCCAGACCTCACCGCGCCGGAACGAGAACACCGCTGTGCCGGCGACCACCAGCAAGGGCGCGTGTGGCCCGTGCACCCGCCCCGCACCTCGCGCAGCCGGGCGCCGAGCGACAGCTGCGTGCGCTGGGGCACGCGCTCGCCCGACCAGCGCCCGCTGAGATCCAACACCTCGATGGCCGGCGACGGCAGCGGCACGACGACCTCGAGCGCGACGAGGTCGAGCACGTCGGCGCCGGTGTTCGTGACCGTGTGGCGGATCTCGAGCACCCCGGACGCGCTACACGAGATCACTTCGCAGCCGATCGCGTCCTCCGGCGCAACGGCGACGATCGACGCCGACGGTGCCGTCGCCCTACTGTCTGCGGTCACGGCAGTGACGGTGAAGCGCGGCGTCAGCACGCGGCTGTTGCGGTGTCCCGCGATGCCCGGCCGCCCGAGCCAGCCGTCGGACTCGCCGGGCACGAGCGTCAGGACCACGGGTTCGTCGAACGAGCTGGGACGGCCCGCCGGACCGATGGGCAACCGCAGTCCCTCCAGGTCGACCGGCCCGAGATCGCGTCCCCAATGGAGGATGCGGGCGTCACCGCCGATCGCGGCGTCGACGACGAGGCCGGCTCCGGCCGCGCGGCTCGATCACGCCGCGGGTGCTCGGCGCGACGGCGGCGCGCCGACGATGGCCTCCCAGAGTTCGGTACGCAAACGGGTGGCGTCCGGCGGGGACAAGGAGTTGGCGGCGACGACGCCCTCGATCATGTCACCGAGCACGACCGGCCACGGACGACCACGGACCCGGACGGCGACGACGGCCCCGCCGGCGCGACGGCGCAGGCTGCGGTCGACACCGGCC
>JALZMG010000249.1 GCA_030858325.1 Actinomycetota bacterium
GATCGGGGGACACCACGACGGCGTTGGACAGATCGCTGCTGCGAAAGTGATCGGCAAGCTCGCCGATGGCGGTCAGGTGGTCGACGGGTAGGCCGAAGAAGCCGTGGACCTGCGGGGCGTGTAGCGCCATCGTGATCACCCGGTTGGCGCCGGCGGCGACGAGAAGATCGGCGACGAGCCGGCCGCCGATGGAGATCCGCGAGGCGTCCTTCTTGTCCGAGCGGGCGTAGGCGTAGTGGGGGATCACGGCGGTGATCTGCGCCGCCGACGCGCCGCGGGCGGCGTCGAGCATCAACAGCAGTTCCATCAGGTGCTCCTGCGTCGGTGGCACCAGGGGTTGCACGATGTACACGTCGCGCTGGCGGCAGTTCGCGCCGAGCTGCACCTGCAGGCAGTCGTTGCTGAAGCGTTGGATGGCCACGGGGGAGCGGGGGACGTCGAGGCGGGCGCAGATCAGCTCGGCCAACGCCGGGTGCGCGTTCCCGCTGAACACGACGATGTCCCGCACCGCGTCGCACCTTAGGGGAGGCAGGTCACGACGGGCACGGCAAGGCCGGCGACGACCTCGGCGCCGGGCAGCTCGAGCAGCATCACCGGCGGGCCGACGACCTTGCAGCTGCGGCTGCCTCCACCGACGACGACGCGGCGACGCTCCATCACGGCCGCGTCGATCCACCGCGGTAGCTCGTCGGGCAGCGCCAGCGGGGTGACGCCACCGATGGCCATGCCCGTCAGCCCGGCGGTCAACTCAGCCGGCGCGAACGACGCCTTGCGCGTGCCCAGGCGGTGGCGCACGGTCTTGTTGACGTCGAGGCGCGTCGTCGCCAGCACGACGCAGCAGGCGAACGCCGGGGGATCGGACTTGCCGATCACGACGATGGCGTTGGCCGAGTCCTCCGGGGCGTAGCCGTAGGCGGTGCAGAACGCAGCCGTGTCGGCGAGCGTCGGGTCGCAGTCGACGACCTCGACGCCCGGCGTGGACAGCGTTGCCGCCATCTCGCGCACCCGGCGTTCGACGTCATCCATGGCCGTTCACCGCCGCGCCGTCCGGGGTCGGCGGCCCACCGAAGCGGGCGACCTTCCACGTCACCAGCGCAGCCATGGCCACAGCGGTGACCGAGATGGCGACGGTGGGACTGGTCACGAGACCGGCCTCGACGTAGCCGACGACGAGCACGGCGAAGTTGCGATCGACGACGGCATCGTTGACCCCGGCGGCGAGGACGAGCACACCGGCCATCTGCACGAGCGTCAGCAGGCGGTACGGCGCGTCGTTGCTGTCGTGGCCGGAGGCGAACCATGTGAAGTTCAGCCACGCCCACCAGACGGCGATGAAGACCGTGACGTACCCGATGAGCGCGTCGCCGACACGCCCATCGGCGATGCCGTTGTGCAACTCGGCGGCGACCTGGGCGACGGCGACGACGAAGCAGAGATCGAACAGCAACTCGAGGGGCGTCGACGATCGGTGATCCTCGTCCGCCGATCGCACGACGGCGCCACGTCGGCGGGGCGTGAGCTCGATCGTCATCGGTGGCCAGTCTGGCCGACCGCCGGGGCGGTCGAGACGGCAAGACTGGCGCCATGGCCAACGACCTCACCGGAGCCACCGTCGAGTTGCTGCAGACCCTGATCCGCAACGAGTGCGTCAACGACGGCACCGCATCGTCCGGGAACGAGTCGCGCAACGCCGACGTGCTGCAGAGCTACGTGGAAGGCGCCGGCGTGCAGATCGAGCGCTGGGAGCCGACGGCCGGCCGAGCCTCATTCGTCGCCCGCCTGGAGGGGCGGGACCCGGGCGCGCCGAGTCTGTGCCTGATGGGGCACACCGACGTCGTACCCGTGCACGCCGCCGGATGGCAGCGCGACCCGTTCGGCGGCGAGCTGGTCCGCAACGCCGACGGCCTCGACGAGGTGTGGGGCCGCGGCGCCGTCGACATGCTGAACCTGACCGCCTCGATGGCCGTCGCCTTCCGCGACCTCGCCGAGCGTGGGTTCCGGCCGCGCGGCGACCTGCTGTACTTCGCCGTCGCCGACGAGGAGGCCGGCAGCGCACACGGGGCGCGCTGGGTGGCCGAGCACCACCCGGACGCCATCCGCTGCGACTACGTGC
>JALZMG010000268.1 GCA_030858325.1 Actinomycetota bacterium
GCACGGCGTCGACCGGCAGCGACGGTGGCGAAGCGGTCGTCGCCGGTCAGCCCTTCCCGGAGGCCCGCTGCGCGGCCAACGAGGCGACCGGAACGATCACGTACCTCTCAGGGTTCGACTTCGCCGCTACCGCCTCGATCATCGACGTCGTCCTGGCCGAGCAGTCCGGCTACTTCGACGAGCTGTGCCTCGACGTCGAGCTGCAGTCGAGTTTCTCCACGGCCAACTACCCGATCGTCGCCAGCGGGGACGCGCAGCTTGCGTCGGGCGGCTCGTTCAGCGAGCTCGTCCGCTACGCCGGCGCCAACGAGGCCGAACTCGTGGCCGTCGCCGTCGAGGGGCGCACGGCGATCGACTCGTTGATCCTCAAGCCGGGATCGGCCGAGACGCTGACTGACCTGCAGGGGGCGACGATCGGCGTGAAGGGGGCCCTTCCGCCGAGTGTCGCCGCCATGCTGGCCACCGAGGGCCTCGTCGAGGGCGCGGACTTCGACACCGTCCTGCTCGACGGCTTCGACCCGTTGACGCACATCACGCTCGACGGCATCGTCGGGTTCCCCGGCTACAAGAGCAACGAGCCGGGGCAGCTGGAGCGCGCCGGGGTCGAGTTCGACCTGTTCGACCCGTCCGAGTTCGACATCCCCGGGTCCTTCGGCGTGCTGTTCACGAGCCGGGCGTTCCTCGACGAGCACCCGAGCGCCGTCGAGGACTTCGTGCGGGCGACGATGCGCGGCTTGGCCGACGCGCTGGCCGATCCCGAGGGCGCCGCGGCGAGTGCGCTGGAGCTGGTCGAGGCCGGCGGCAATCCGAGTTTCCTCTCACCGGAGGGCGAGGCGTTCCGCTGGGCGACCGACGTCGAGCTGTTGACGGCGGAAACGCCGGAGGGCGTCGGCACCGGCATCCCCGATGTCGCCGCGCTCCAGACGGAAGTCGACGCGTACGCCGCCGTCGGCCTGTTCGGTGACGGCGCCGTGCCCGCGGCCGCCGACTTCGTCGCCGCCGTGCCGATCGAATCCGTCTTCGACGGTCCCGACGTCATCTGGCCGGGCTCCTGATCACCCGCTGATCCCACCCGAGGTTTTCGTGCACCCGAGGGCGTGCAGACCCGACGGGGTGCGCCAAAGCCTCGGATGCCGCGTGGATGCCGGTCACCGACGCGCTTGGCGTGCCATCGTCGGGGTGTGACGCGTCGGGACGCACAGAACTTCGCCGCGCTGACGTCGCCGACCGGCGTGCGTCACCAGCCGGGGCTGGACGGGATCCGGGGGCTCGGCGTGGCCGCCGTCGTCGTGTTCCACAGCGGGCTCGGCGTGTTGCCCGGCGGCTACCTCGGCGTGTCGCTGTTCTTCACGCTGTCGGGTGTCGTCATCGGCACCGTCATCCTCCAGGAGATCGGCTCCACCGGAGGCCTCTCGCTGCGCGACTTCTGGACGCGTCGGGCGCGCCGCCTGCTGCCGGCGGCCTGGATCGTCCTCGCCGTCGTCGCCCTGGCCAGACCGTTGGCGGATTCGCTGGCGTCGACGTCGCGAGGTGACGTGGCGGCGTCGTGGCTGCATGTCGCCAATTGGCACTTTCTTGCCGAAGAGACGTCGTACCACAACCTGTTCGAGGGTCCGTCAGCGCTGATCCACTTCTGGAGCCTGGCGATCGAGGAGCAGTTCTACTTCGCCGTCGGCGTGCTCGCCGTCGCCGTGGCTGCCGTGTCGCGTCGGCCGGCCAACCTGCTGGGCGTTGTCGCCGCACTCGGCGCCATCGTGTCGTTCGCCCTGCCGTTCGTGTTCGGCTTCGGCGTCGACCGCACGTACTACGGCACCGACACGCGCGGCGGCGAGCTGCTCGTCGGCCTCGTCATCGCCGCCGTGATCAGCTCGGCACAGTGGCGACGGCGCGTGCTCGAACATGGTCGCCCGGTCGCCGCGGCCGGCCTCGTGGCCCTGGTGCTGACCGTGACGCTGTGGGCATCCCTGCCGGCGGCGTCGCCGTCGCTGCGCATGGGGATGCTGCCGCTCGTCGCGCTGGCCTCGTGCGCGCTGGCGCTGGCCGCACTCGTCCCTCGCGGGCTGGTCTGGCAGATCGCCACGCTCCCCCCGGTGCGCGAGCTCGGCCGCATCAGCTACGGCCTCTACCTCATCCACTGGCCGCTGTTCGTGCTCACGGAGCGGGCCGTGCCGTCGGCGCCGCTGCGGGCCCTCGTCGTCATTCCGGCGTCGATCGTCCTCGCCGAGCTGAGCATGAACTTGGTCGAGATGCCGGTGCGCCGCCGCGTGGTGCAGACGGTGCCGACGATGGCTGCGGCGACGGTCGTCGCCGTTGTGATCGTCGCCGCCCTCATCGTCCCCGCGCGGCGCTCCGACGCCGAGCAGTTCCTCGGCGATCTCGAGCGGGCCCGGCCGCTCGTCTTGACGACGACGTCGACGAGCACGAGCGTCGTGACGCCGACCACCGCGACGGACGTCGATACCGGCGACGGCGAGCAGGTGACCGGCGGCGAGTTCGACGCCGGTCCGACCGGGCCCGCGCTCGATCGCCCGACCGGTACCGCTTCCCGGTCGACCACAGCGGCTGACCCGCCGGCCGGCAACGCCCGGAGTGGTCCGACGACCGTCGGGACCGAGGAGTTGATCGAGGGCGCACCGCTACCGGCCACCACGCCGACGCCGACCCCGACCACGCTCGCGCCGCGTCCCGTTGTCGCCCTGTTCGGCGACTCGGTGGCACTGTCGCTGGCGCTGGCGCTGCCACTGGCCGCCGGCCAGGCCGGGTTCCAACAGCAGGCCGGAGTGACGGAGATCGGCTGCGGCGCTGCGCTCGCGGCGCCGAGCGCCAGTGGTGCACCGGCGGCGTGCGTCGACGCCGACGGCCGCGCCGCGGCCGCCGTGCAGGCCAACGCCGTCGATGTCGCCGTGGTCATGTCGTGCCAGTGGGAACTGCTGGCCCAGCAGATTCCGGGCGACAGCATCGCGCGGGCGCCTGGCGACCCCGTGTTCGACGAGTACGTGCGCGCCGCCTACGAGGCCGAGGTGACGAACCTACGCATCGCCGGCGCTGACCGCGTGCTCTGGATTCGCTGTCCGCACTTCGCCACGACCGTCGGCGTGGCCGGCCTCGATCCGCGATTCCTGGCCAGCCGCGACCCGATGCGCGTCGACTGGATCAACCAGATCGTCGACGGGATCGCCGCCGCCCGCGACGACGTCGACGTGGTCGACCTGGCCAGCTGGGTCGAGCCACGCCGCGAGGATGCGACGGTGCGCCCGGACGGTTCGCACTATGCGTACGAGGTCGACACCGGCGTTGCGGCTGCACTGACCGGCCTGATCAACGAGCTGATCTGACGACGGCGCCGCCTGTCGATCGTCGTCACGAACCCACCTCTGGGCGCGCACCGTCTCGAATCTGAGACTGTGCGCGCCCAGATGACGGACCGGCGTCAGCCGCCCAAATGCAGACGGGCGTCTCGCCCACGCGGTCAGGCGCCGAGCAGGGTCCGGGCGTGGGCGACGTCGTGATCGAGTTGCGCCTTGATCGCCTCGATGCCGTCGAACTTGCGCTCGCTGCGCAGGAAGTGGTGGAACGACACGCGCGCCGGCTCGCCGTAGAGGTCGTCGTCGAAGTCGAGCAGGTGCGCTTCGAGCAGCGAGTGGTCGGCGTGCTCGTAGAACGTGGGCCGGCGGCCGAGGTTGATGGCGCACGGGTGACCGGCGCCGTCGGCGCGCTCGTAGCGGCCGGCATAGACGCCGTCGGCCGGGAGGCAGACCGAGTTGGGCACCACGACGTTGGCTGTCGGGAAGCCGAGCAGGCGACCGCGTTGGTCGCCCATGACCACCTGGCCGCGCACCTGGTGCGGTCGGCCGAGCAGCCGCGCGGCAACCTCGACATCGCCGCCGGCGAGGGCGCGGCGGATGGCGGTACTGGTCACCGGTTCGTCGATGCCGTCCACGCGGGAAACAAGGCGGACGGGCTCGACGGAGAAATCGTGCTCGGCGCCGTAGCGCTCGAGCAGGCGCACGTTGCCGTCACGGTGGCTGCCGAAGTGGAAGTCCTCGCCGACGACGACGACCTTGACGGCGAGTCCGTCGATCAGCACGCGCTCGGTGAACGCCTCCGGTGACTCCTTCGCCTGGATCTCGTCGAAGCGCAACACGACGGTGGCGTCGATGCCCGTCGCCGCCAGCAGCTCCAGACGTTGCTCGGGGGACGTCAGCAGCTGCGGCGCGGACTCCGGGCGGACGACCGTGGCGGGGTGGCGGTCGAACGTCAGCACGACCGAACGAGCCCCCTCGCGAGCGGCGCGCGCACACACCTCGGCGACCACCGCCTGATGGCCGAGGTGGACACCGTCGTAGGCACCGATCGTGACGACGGTCCGCTCCCCCGGCCACGGCGCATCGTCGAGCTCGGTGATCACCTGCAC
>JALZMG010000289.1 GCA_030858325.1 Actinomycetota bacterium
ACGCCGACCTGTCCACCGATCGCGTTCGCGATTACGTGTTCGACTGGGACCGGATGCTGTCCTTCGACGGCAACACGGCGCCCTACCTGCAATACGCCCACGCCCGCATCTGCTCGATCTTCCGCCGCGCCGGAATCGACCGGTCCAGCGTCCGGGCGACGACGCCGATCCTCGGCGAGCCCCAGGAACTGGCACTCGCCATGCGCGTGCTCGGTTTCCCCGCCCTCGTCGCCGAGACGGCGGCGCGCCACAGCCCCCACCGGCTGTGCACGTACCTCTACGAACTGGCCTCGGACTTCACCGCGTTCTACGAGCACTGCCCGGTGCTGAAGGCCCCGGATGACGAGACCCGGGCGAGCCGCCTGGCGTTGTGCGACGTCACTGCCCGGGTGCTTGCACTCGGCCTCGGCCTGCTCGGCATCGATGCTCCCGCGCAGATGTAGCCCACACGGGGGGCTCCGCCCAGAGCCTGACCGCCCGAGGTCGGGGGTCAGGCTCCAGCGGGGCGGCCCGCCGCGGCGCGGGCGAACGCGGCCGGGCGGGCGATTGCGCCGCGTGCCGGCGAGATGACCGGCGGACGGTACCGAGCGTGATGCTGGCGCCGGCCGACATCCCTGAACTGGCCGCGCAGCCGCCGGATGGCGGCCTCGCGCTGCAGCGCCTCGACGCGGGAGACCGCGTCGTTGGGTTGGATGATCAACATGGTGGTTCCCTTCTCGGTCGGGGGCCTGGTGGCCGGGTGGTGGATGATGAAATCTGTGGCGTCACCGAATCTCGGTGATCGCCAGATGTGATGCTCCACGCCCGCCCTTGTGCCGGCCGTGAAGGTGGCGTGGACTGCGCCCGGCGAGCCGGCGTGTCGGGGCCGGTTCGGCGGACGGTGGTGTCCAGGCCTGGATGGTCCGCCGGTTCATGGCGAACCACGCTGGCGGCGGGCGCGCCTGGCCTGGCGGCCACGGCGAACCTGTCGGGTGCTGCGGACGTCGGCATCGATCTGACTGATGCGGTCGGCGACCAGCGCGCTGAGCAGTTGGGTGTGTGCTTCGAACACGGGATGTCCTTTCGGGACGGGTCGTGCCCGCGGTGGGGCACAGGGGTGGTGTGGTGGGATCGACGGTCGCCGGGCGCGGGCTGCGCTCAGGCGGCGACGTCAGGGCCGGTTCCGGCGAGCGCGCAGGCGCCGCCGGAGACGGGCAGATCGAAGAGCGTCGTCCTGTTCATCGGGGCACCTCCTTCGGGCGTCGTGCGGATTCGGTCGATGGCATGATCCACCACCCGGCGCGCTGATACCAAGGAAGTTTCGAATGCCTCACGGATCCGGCCCCGGTTCGCCGCGTCGGCCCGAGTGTTTGCGGCCGGGGGAGTGTTTGCTGCGGGTATGCCCCGCACGTGGACTCGGGTGGCCGGAAACACTCGGGTCGCGTCGGGGGGCGGGGGTAGGGTCGGCGGCTCGTGACGGCGCTGCCCTTGCACCTGCTGCCGGACACGGCGACGCTCGACCCGCACGGCGCGCTGGTCATCGGCGGTTGTGACGTTGCGGAACTGGCGCAGCGTTACGGCACGCCGCTGTTCGTCTACGACGAGGCGCACATGCGCGCCCGCTGTCGGGAGGCGGCGAGCGCGTTCGGGCGCGGGCGGGTCACGTACGCGACGAAGGCGTTCCTGTGCCGGGCGATGGCTCGTCTCGCGTACGAGGAGGGCCTGCTGCTCGACGTCGCCAGCGGCGGCGAGCTGCACGTCGCGCTTGCCGCCGGCGTCCCTGCCGCGGCCTGCGTGATGCACGGCAACAACAAGAGCGACGGCGAGTTGCGGGCGGCGGTCGAGGCCGGCGTGGCGCGGATCGTCGTCGACAGCTTCGACGAGCTCGACCGCCTTGCCGCGCTGCACGAGGCAGCCGGCGGGCCGGGGGCGGCGCCGGTCCCCAAGGTCCTCCTGCGCCTGACGCCTGGCGTCCACGCGCACACCCACGAGTTCGTGGCCACCGGTCAGGACGACTCGAAGTTCGGGTTCAACGTGGCCAACGGCGATGCCGCCCGCGCCGTCGCGGACGCGCGCGCGATGCCGGCCGTCTACCTCGTCGGCCTGCACTGCCACATCGGCTCCAACGTGTTCGCCGCTGACAGCTTCGCCAGAGCGGCGGAGGTGATGGCCGCCGTCGCCGCCCCGCTGGCCCTGCCCGAGCTGGTACTCGGCGGCGGGCTCGGCGTCGCCTACGTCGCCGGCGAGACGGCGCCGACGATCACGGACTGGTCAGCAGCCGTGCTCGACGCCTGCGCCGCCAACGGTGTCACGGCCGAGATCGGCGTCGAGCCCGGCCGGTCGATCGTCGCCGCCGCCGCGGTCACCGTCTACGCCATCGGCACGATCAAGGAGATCCCCGGCGTGCGGACCTACGTCGCCGTCGACGGGGGCATGAGCGACAACCCGCGACCCGTGCTCTACGGCAGCGGGTACGAGAGCTTCCTCGTGCGCGCCGTCGAAGCCGACCGGCCGCGCCGGGCGCGTGTCGTCGGCAAGCACTGCGAGTCCGGCGACGTGCTGCTGTTCGAGGCGCAGCTCCCCGCCGACACCGCCGTCGGCGATCTGCTGGCCGTGCCGGTGACCGGCGCATACGGCCACTCGATGGGGTCGAACTACAACAAGGTGCCCCGCCCGCCGGTCGTGTTCGTCGCCGACGGCAGCCACCGGCTCGTCGTGCGCGGTGAGACCTACGACGACCTCCTGGCGACCGATCTCGGCTGACCAAGCCGGCGCCGACGACGCCGTTCGCTCCCCGCACGGGTGACGGACGAGGCTGCGGCCATCTACCCTGACCCGATGCCTCGGCCCAAGTGGTTCACCGCGATGTCCGACGCGCTGCGCCGCGCCACGTCGACCGTGCGCCACGCCGAACGGGGCGCCGGGCGCACCACGCGCAGGCGGGAACCGACGGCGCGCTCCGTCGACGGCGTGCGCGTCGAGTACACGCCGCAGCTCGACGGCGACCCGGACCCCGGCGAGGTGGTCTGGACCTGGGTGCCGTACGAGGACGATCCGACGCTCGGCAAGGACCGTCCCGTCGTCGTCATCGGCCGCCACGGCACGGGGCTGTCTGGAGTCGCCCTGACGACCAAGGCGCGCCACGACACCGCGCAGGTCGAAGTGGGCAGCGGCCCGTGGGACGACCGCAACCGGCCCAGCTACGCCAAGGTCGACCGCCTGCTCGACATCGACGCCGAGGCCGTCCGCCGCGAGGGTGCCGTGCTCAACCGCCGCCGCTTCGACGCCATCGTCGAAGCCGTCGTCCGCCTGCACGACGTCGAGCGCTGACGGTCCGGCCGCCCGTCGGGCAACGTCCTAGGTGCGCAGGACCCGGCGGTCGTAGCCTCACGTGCCGTGGACAGGAGTCGCGTGCGCATCGGGGTGCTGGGGTGCGGCAACGTCGGCTCGGCGTTCGTCCGCCTCATCGCCGAGCAGGCCAAGGAGATCGAGGCGCGGACCGGGGTGGCGCTCGAAGTCACCCGGGTCGCCGTGCGCAACCTGTCGCGCGAGCGCGACGTCGAGCTGGCCGCCGGCCTGCTGACCCGTGACGCCCACGACGTCGTCGTCGACCCAGACGTCGATCTCGTCGTCGAGGTGATCGGCGGCATCGAGCCGGCCCGTGAGCTGATCACGACGTCGCTGCGCAACGGCAAGCCCGTCGTCACGGCGAACAAGGAGCTGCTCGCCAACGTCGGCGTCGAGCTGTACGCGACGGCCGACGAGCACGGCGTCGACCTGCTCTTCGAGGCCGCCGTCGCCGGAGGCATCCCGCTCGTGCGGGCACTGCGCGAGAGCCTGCGCGGCGAGCCGATCCGCCGCGTCATCGGCATCGTCAACGGCACGACGAACTTCATCCTCACGAAGATGACCGAGCAGGGCGCGGCCTACGGCGAGGCGTTGGCCGAGGCACAGCGGCTGGGGTTCGCCGAGCGTGACCCGACCGCCGACGTCGAGGGCTTCGACGCCGGAGCCAAAGCGGCGATCATCGCCACCATCGCCTTCGGCGCCAAGGTCGTCGCCGGTGACGTCTACCACGAAGGCATCAGCCACATCACGAGCGCCGACATCGACGTCGCCCGCCGCCTCGGCTACACGGTCAAGCTGCTGGCCATCGCCGAGCTCGACGACTCCGGCGAGATCGCCGTGCGCGTGCACCCGGCGATGGTCCCGACGACCCACCCGCTGGCCAGCGTGCGCGAGAGCTACAACGCCGTGTTCGTCGAGGGTGGGGCCGTCGGTTCGCTGATGTTCTACGGGCGCGGAGCGGGCGGCATGCCGACGGCCAGTGCAGTGCTCGGCGACGTCATCGACGCCGCCGTCAACCTGCGCACGGGCACCCACGGCGCGCTCGGCACGTTCGCCAAGGCGCGCATTCGCCCGATCGACGAGACCTCGGCCGAGTACCTGCTCGGTCTCGAGGTGGCCGACGAACCAGGCGTGCTGCACGCCGTGACGGGCGTGTTCGCCGACCACGGCGTCAGCATCCGCGCCGCCGAGCAGGAGGGCATCGGCGCCGACGCCCGGCTCGTGTTCATCACCCACGTCGCCAAGGAGTCGGCCGTCCAGGCGACCGTGCACCGCCTGCGCGAGCTGGACGTCGTGCGCCGCGCCGGCGGCCTGCTACGGGTCGTCGGCGGCGAGCAGGCCTGATGCGCTACGTCTCGACGCGAGGGCGGGCGCCGGAGTTGGGCTTCTCCGAGGCGTTGCTGGCCGGGCTGGCCATCGACGGCGGGCTCTACGTGCCGGCCGAGTGGCCGCTGCTGCCGGCGTCGGCCGAGCTCGACGAGGCGGCCGGCTACGCGGAGGTCGCCCACCGTGTCATCGCCCCGTTCGTCGGCGACGAGATCGAACCGACGGCGCTAGGCACGATGTGTGCCGACGCCTACGCCACGTTCCGCCACCCGGCCGTCGTCCCCTTGGTGCAGATCGAC
Organism: Actinomycetota bacterium; assembly: GCA_030858325.1. Taxonomy (GTDB): domain Bacteria; phylum Actinomycetota; class Acidimicrobiia; order Acidimicrobiales; family Ilumatobacteraceae; genus JALZMG01. The sequence goes on from JALZMG010000289.1 coordinate 4,953, forward strand.
GAGCGCCAGTGGCTGGCCGAGCTGTTCCACGGGCCGACGTTGGCGTTCAAGGACGTCGCCCTGCAGCTCGTCGGGCGCCTCTTCGACCACGTGCTCGGGGCGCGCGGGGAGCGCGTGACGATCGTCGGGGCCACCAGCGGGGACACCGGCTCGGCGGCGATGGCGGCGATGCGCGGCTGCGCGCACGTCGACATCGTCATCCTCTACCCGGAGGGCGGGCCGAGCGACGTGCAGCGCCGGCAGATGACGACCGTCGACGAGCCGAACGTGCGCGCCGTCGCCGTCGAGGGCTCCTTCGACGACTGCCAGGACCTCGTCAAGGCGATGTTCACCGACCTCCCGTTCCGCGACCGGATGCGCCTGTCGGCCGTCAACTCGATCAACTGGGCGCGGGTCATGGCCCAGGTCGTCTACTACGTGACGACGGCGCGAGCGCTGGCCGGTCCGATCACGGCGTGCGTGCCGACGGGCAACTTCGGCAACGTGTTCGCCGGTTGGGTGGCCAGGCGCATGGGCACGCCGATCGCCGACTTCGTCGTCGCCTCCAACGCCAACGACATCCTGACCCGGTTCGTCGACGACGGCGACATGTCGACGGCGCCGGTTGTCCCGACGCTCAGCCCGAGCATGGACATCCAGGTGTCGTCGAACTTCGAGCGGATGCTGTGGGTGATGAACGACGGCGACGGCGCGCGCACCGGCGAGCAGATGGTCACGTTCCGCGAGCACGGTCGGCTGCCCGTCAGCGACGAGATGCGCCAGCGCTGGATCACCGGTGCGTTCCGGGCGCACTCGGCCTCCGACGCCGAGGTGCTGGCCGAGATCGCCAGGCTGCACGGCGACACCGGGATGTTGGTCGATCCGCACACGGCGACGGCGACGATCGCCGCCCGCCACGACCCGTCACCGCTGCCGATCGTCACGATGGCCACGGCGCACCCGGCGAAGTTTCCAGACGCCGTCGAGCGGGCGACCGGCGTCCGCCCGCCGTTGCCCGACCATCTCGCCGACCTCTACGACCGCCCCGAGCGCACGGAGACGGTCCCCGCCGACCTGGCCGTCGTCGAAGATCTCGTCGCCCACCTCGTCACGGCCTGAAGAACGGAGAGGTTGGAGCACGCGGTCGGGTGCGGACGGGAGTATGGTGAGCAGGCCTGCTCGCCAGGCAGCATGCCGTCCGCGTTCCCCCGAACGTGAGGAACGGGTGCGTCCAATCCCCGTGGGGCGTCAGCGTCGGTTCCTGCCCGACTTCGATCTGAACCGCAGCGCCACCCACGAGCCGAACCGGGAGAAGTGATACCCGTGGCCGCAGAGGCTCTCGAACAGTCCGTCCTCGAAGCGAAGGACAAGGACCAACTGCTGGCGATCGCCAAGGCACTCGGCGTCAAGGCCAGCGCGCGGACGAAGAAGTCCGACCTGATCGACCAGATTCTGGAGACGACGGGCTCGTCGTCGCGCCTGCCGGCCGAACCGACCGGTGGCGAGCCGGAGGTCGTGGCGAACGATGCCGCCAACGAACGCGAGTCCGCCGTCGCACCTGCGGCTGATCGCGCCCCGGCCTCGACGCCCGGGCGCAGGTTCGGCGGCGCCGCCGAGCCGTTGGCCGAGTGGGAGCTGGCGCTCGACGACGACGGCACCGACGGTGGTCGTGCCGACACCGGCGGCGGGTCAGCGGTCGCCGCACCCGCCGCACCGGGTGCCAATGGTGGACAGGGCCGCGACACGACGACCCGCCCGCCGGCCGGCCCCGGTCCGTCGGGTGGCGC
>JALZMG010000299.1 GCA_030858325.1 Actinomycetota bacterium
CGCCGCCGCCTCGGTCAGCGTCAGCCCCCAGCCCTCGACCAGCGACGCCGAGGCGACGACCCACGCCCTCCGGTACTCGTCGCGCAGCTCGGGCCTGGTCACATGGCCCGGCAGCTCGATCCACGACTGCGCGTCGTGGTCGGCTGCCCACTGGGCCAGCTCGGCCCGCACCGGCCCGTCGCCGATGATCCGCAGGCGCAACTCCGGCACACGCGCGCGGGCCGCGGCAGCCGCTTCGGCGAGGAGGAGAAACCGCTTCACAGGGGCCAGGCGGCCGGCGGCGACGACGAGCGGCTGGTCGGAGCGCGCGCCGCCCGGCGAGAAGAACTCGTCGACGCCGTTGTCGACGGCCGTGACGCGATCGCCGCGCAGGCCCAGCCCGAGCAGTTCCTGGCGCGTCGCCTCGGACGGCGTCACCAACGACGTACGCCGGTAGAACGGCGGCGCCAGGCGCGCCTCCAGGAACCGCCCTGCCCCGGCGAGCGGGGCCGGCATCAGCTGATCCCACATCGGCCCGTGGACGTGATGGAGGATCGTGATCCGCGGCCGGCGGTACCACAGCGGGGAGAACCACGGCACGCCGTTCCAGATCTCCACGAGCGCGTCGGAGTGGCCCATCCGCCCGGCCAGCTCGGACACGGCAGTGCGGGCGAACACGCTGTAGCGGCCGCCCCGGCGGACGACCCGGTACCCGTTGCGCCGGTCCGTCGGGGGCAGCCCGCGCGCCGCCGAGGTGCGGTGGACGATGTCCAGACCGGCTTCGGCCCACCGGCGCATGAACTCGTCGGCGTGCACCTCCGAACCGCCGGCATCCTCGTCGTCGAGGTCGCGCCAGGCGAGGACGTGGACCCGGCGAACACCGCGGGCGACGACGTCCGCCACGAGCTCGGCGATCATCGGATCCACGGGCCGGGACGATACGGGTGGCCGCAGTCTGCTGGGTACCATCCCCCCGATCGTCATGGCGTCCTTCCCCCCGCCCGGCCCGATCGCCGCGTTCACCGAGCAGCTCGTCTCCCACGACCTCCCGGGCCTCCCTGCCGACCGTCGACATGCCGTGACCGCCTTTACCGTCCGCCGCGTGGCCGGCCTGCCGACGCCGATGCGCCTCGGCGTCGGCATCGTGGCAACGGCCGTCGACGGTGGCAGTCGCGTCTTCGGCCGGCGCCGCATGACGGGGTTCCTGGCCGCGCACCCGTTGCCGCTGTTCGGGGAATACGTCCGGCTCGTGCGCTCCCTCGCCTACGCCTACGTGTGGGAGACATGGCCGGCCACGGCCGTCGATGGACAGCCGGCCACGGCCGGCGATGGACGACCACGATGACCCATCGCTCGGCCGAGGTGTTGGTGATCGGCTCCGGTGCCGGTGGCGCGCCGACTGCGGCGCTGGCTGCGGAGGCAGGCTTCGACGTGCTCGTCGTCGAGGAGGGGGCGATGGTCCGACAGGGCGACGTCGTGCCGTTCTCGCTCGAGCAGATGGACCGCCAGTACCGCGCCGGCGGTGTGACCGCAGCACTCGGCTTCCCGTCGATCGCCTACACCGAGGGCTGCTGCGCCGGCGGCGGCACGGAGGTCAACAGCGGGCTCTACCGCCGCCCACCCGAGGACGTGCTCGACCGCTGGCGGCGCGTCCACGGCCTCGTCGACTTTGCAACGGGCGAGTTGGACGCGATCGGCGACGAGCTGGAAAGCGCGCTGTCGGTGCAACCGGTCCCCGGCGCCCACACGCCGGCCAGCCAGGCGCTGCGCGACGGCGCCGAGAGTCTCGGCTGGCGCAACGACGAGATCCCCCGTTGGATGACCTACCCGGCGGGTGGCAACGCCCGTTCGGGTCGCCGCCAGAGCATGACCGAGACGTACCTGCCACGGGCGATCGCCGCCGGCGCCCGCCTGGAGACCGGATGCCGGGTCGACCGCCTGGTGCTCGACGGCGCACGGGCCGTGCGGGCGACGATCACGACCGCCGACGGGCGACCGGGCACGATCGATTTCGCCCACGTTGTGGTCTGTGGCGGTGCCATCCAGACGCCGGCGCTGCTCCAGCGGTCTGGGTTGCGGCGCCACGTCGGGCGCTCGTTGGCCATCCATCCCACGGTCAAGCTGACGGCCCGCTTCGCCGAAGAGGTCAACGTGCCAGACGACGTTCCCGTACACCAGGTCAAGGAGTTCTCGCCCGAGCTGTCCTTCGGTGGCTCGGCGTCGAACCCAGGCCTCGCCGCGCTTGCGCTGAGCGATTCGTGGGACAGGTTCGCGCCGGCGATCGAGACGTGGTCGCAGCTTGCCGTCTACTACGCGGCGATCACCAGCGAGGGTCGCGGCGTCGTCCAGGCAGTGCCCGGCCTGCGCGACCCGCTGGTGACGTATCGCCTGACCCGCCGTGACCGCCAGCTGCTGGGCAGAGGGCTGGCCCGCCTGGCGCTGGTGATGCTCGAGGCGGGGGCTACCGACGTGTACCCGTCGTTCCGGGGCGCGCCCGTCGTGCGCCAGCGTCGCGATCTGGCCACGATGCAGGCGCAGTTCGCCGTATCCAGGGCCAGCGTCATGACGGTGCACCTGTGCTCGACCGTGCCGTTCGGCGAGGGCCGGCGAGCACCTGCCGACAGCTTCGGGCTGCTGCGGGGGACGAGCAATGTACGCGTCAACGACGCCTCGCTGCTGCCGGACGCGCCCGGCGTCAACCCGCAGGCGACGGTGATGGCCGTGGCCATCCGCAACGTGCGCCGGTTGATCGAGACGACGAAGCGGGCGGCCTGAGTGCCGGCGACGATCGAGCCTCCCGATGTCACCATCGTCACCGGAGCTGCCGGCTGGCTCGGGCGCGCGCTCGTCGACCACCTGACTCGCGACGAGGGGCCGTACGCGCGGCCGGGCACCGTTCGCGCGCTGGTCCACACCGGGGGCGACGCCGCTGTGTTGGCGGCCCATCCGCGCGTGGAGGTCGTCGTCGGCGACGTCCGCCGGCCGGACCGGCTGGCCGGTCTGTTCGCCGGCCTCGGCGCGACGACGGACCTGCTGCACACCGCCGGTGTCATCCACCCGCCGCGCACGGACGAGTTCACGGAGGTCAACGCCAGAGGGACGGCCAACGTGATGGCCGCGGCGCTGGCCAACGGGATCCGTCGCGTCGTGCACGTGTCGTCGAACAGCCCGTTCGGGACGAACCCGCATCCCGCCGACGCGTTCCGCAACGACGAGCCGTACGACCCGTACTACGGCTACGGACGTTCCAAGATGCAGGCCGAGCTGCGCGTCCTCGACGCCGCCGGCTCCGGGCTCGACGCCGTGATCGTCCGCCCGCCGTGGTTCTACGGCCCATTTCAGCCACCGCGCCAAACGACGTTCTTCCGCATGGTGCGTACGGGACGGTTCCCGGTGTTCGGTGACGGTGGTCAGCGACGTTCGATGGTCTACGTCGACAACCTCGTGCAAGGCGTCGTGCGCGCCGAACTGACGACGACTCCGGCCGGCCGCGCGTGGTGGATCGCCGACGCCCGCCCCTACGAGGTGCGCGAGATCGTGGAGACGGTCGGCCGGGCGCTGCGCGCGGAAGGCTTCGAGGTGACGCCGAACCGCGTCCGCCTGCCCGCACTTGCGGGGCGCCTGGCCGAGCGCGCCGACGCGCTGATTCAGCGCACGGGCCGCTACATCCAGCCCATCCACGTGCTCGGCGAGATGGACAAGACGATCGCCTGCCAGATCGACGTCGCCAGAGCCGAGCTCGGCTACGAACCGACTGTCGAGTTGGAGGAAGGCATGCGCCGCAGCATCCGCTGGTGCCTCGCCCAAGGTTTGCAACTATGAGCCGCCGCGTGTCGTCGCCTGGGCGCGGACGTTCTCAAACACCCTGCTGGGCGCGCACGTTCCCATTTTCGAGAATCTCCGCGCCCAGAAGCCCTTCGAGCGCACCACGGAGCCGGCGGACGCGCGAACGGCAACAGGTGGCGCGGTGAGGGCGCTGGTCACGGGGGGGAACGGGTACTTCGGGCGGTTGCTCGTGGCCCGACTCGTCGCGCGCGGGGACTCCGTCCACGTCCTGGACATCGACATCACCGGGGCCGACGCGCTTGGCGTGGACGTGATCGAGGCGGATATCCGTGACGGGTCCGCCGTGCGCCGCGCCGTCGACGGCGTCGACGTCGTCTACCACAACGTGGCCCAGGTGCCGCTGGCCAAGGACCCGCACCTCCTGCGCAGCGTCAACGTCGACGGCACGCAGGTGCTGCTCGACGCGTGCATCGACGCCGTCGTCGGCAAGGTCGTCCACACGTCCTCCAGCGCCGTGTTCGGCATCCCCGAACACAATCCCGTGCTGCCGACGACCGTGCCCAAGCCGCAGGAGGCCTACGGCCACGCCAAGCTCGCTGCCGAGTGGGCCTGCCTCAACGCCGCTGCGGCCGGACTCGACGTGTCGATCGTCCGCCCGCGCACGATCCTTGGCCACGGTCGCCTCGGCATCTTCGGGATCCTGTTCGACTGGATCGCCGACGGCGCCGACCCGATCGTCTTGGGCGACGGACGCAACCGCTACCAGTTCGTGCACGCCGACGACCTCGCCGCAGCGTGCCTGCTCGCCGCTGGGCGTCCGGGACCCGGCGTGTTCAACGTCGGCACCGACCGCTTCGGGACGATGCGCGACGCCCTGGCCAACCTGTGCGCCCACGCAGGGACCGGTGCGCACGTCCGCCGCCTCCCGGCCGGACCGGCGTCGTTGGCCATGCGCGCCTCCGCCGCCGCCGGGCTGACGCCGTTCGCCCCGTACCACTGGCTGATGTACGCCCACTCGATGTGGTTCGATGTCGACCACGTGCGCGACCAGCTGGGGTGGACGCCGCGCTACTCCACCGACGAGATGTTCGCCGAGAGCTACGACTGGTTCGTCGCCAACCGGGCAGCCGCGGCGACGGGTAGCTCCCCCCACCGGCGCAGCGCCGAGGCCGGGGCACTCCGCGCGCTCAAGCGAGTGACCGGCATCCTCCCCCTGGCGCGTTGATGAAACTCGTGCGGGCGCGGGTCGCGCTGGCCGTCGCCGCGCTCGCCGTCCTGGCTTACGTCCCGGCGCTGCGTTCCTCGCCGGGACGGATGCCCGCCGACACGAAGCTGTACCTCTACCTCGACCCGGGCCGGCTGATCGCCGACGCGCCGTGGACGTTCGACGGCCGCCAGTTCGCAGGGTGGGTGCCCCACCAGGTCATCGCCTACCTGTGGCCGCAGGGCCCGTGGTTCTGGCTCGGCGATCGCCTCGGGGTCAGCGACTGGGTCGTGCACCGCCTGTGGCTCGGCACGCTGCTGTTCCTCGCCGGCGCCGGCGTGCTGTGGGCGGCACGCAAGCTCGGTCTCGGACTGGCCGCCGCCGCCGCCGCCGCGCTCGTGTACCAGCTCGCGCCGTACGTGTTGCCGTACGTCTCGCGAACGTCGGCGATGCTGCTGCCGTGGGCCGGCCTCGGCTGGATCGTCGGCCTGACCGTTCTCGCCGCCACGCGCAGCCGGTGGCGGCACGCCGCGCTCGTCGCGCTCGTCATCGCCAGCGTCGGCGCTGTGAACGCGACGGCCATCGCCATGGTTGCACCGGCACCGGTCCTGTGGCTGCTCGTCGCCGCCCGCGACCGGCGCATCACGTGGCGTCGGGCGGCGGCCACGGCGACGCGCATCGGCGGCCTGTCGATCGCCGTGTCCCTGTGGTGGATCGCCATGGTCGTCATCCAGGGCCGCCACGGTGCCGACGTGCTCGCCTACTCGGAGTCGCTCGAATCCGTCAGCTTCACGTCGACGTCGACGGAGGTCTGGCGCGGTCTCGGCTACTGGCTGACGTACGTGCGCGACTCCTACGCAGCGACGACAGCGGCAGGATTCGACTACCTCACGTGGCAGCGCGTGATCGCGGCCGGCTTCGTGCTGCTCCTGCTGGGGGTCGGCGGGCTCGTCACGACGCAATGGCAGGAACGGCGCTTCGCCATCGCCCTGGTCGCCACCGCAGTCGTGCTGGCCGTCGGCGTCCATCCGTTCGACGACCCGTCGCCGTTGATGTCGCTGCTGCGCGGGGATGGTACGACCGGCGCCGCGCTGGCGTTGCGCTCCAGCACTCGGGCCGTGCCGATGCTGCTGCTCGGCCTGGCCCTGGGCACCGGCGCGCTCGTCGATGCGTCCGCGCGGCTGGCGGGGAAGATCGCTCCTCGTGCAGGGGCCGTCACGAAAGGCGTCGGCGTCGCCGCTGTCGCCGTGCTCGCCGTGACCAACCTGCCGGCTCTGCGCTACTTCCACTACATCGACCCGGCGCTGGAACGTGACGAGACGGTGCCCGCGGCGTGGACGGAGGCCGCTGCGGCGCTCGACGCGACCGCCGAGGGCGGACGCGTCCTGCAGGTGCCCGGCCAGGAGTTCGGCGCGTTCAGGTGGGGATACACCGTCGACCCGCCGCTCCCCGGGCTGACCGAGCG
>JALZMG010000323.1 GCA_030858325.1 Actinomycetota bacterium
CGCTCGGGCTGGGCGCCGTCGCCGTCCCGCTCAACCCGACCAGCCCGGCGGCCGAGCTGATCCGTGAGCTCTCCGCCGTCGAGGCCGATGTCGTCGTCGTCGACCGCAGCGCGGCCGGGACGTGGCGGGGGATCGATCGCGACACCGTTGCCTCGGTCCGTCACGTCGTGGCCGTCGAGGGCGATGCCGTTCCGGACTCGATGGCGTGGGAGACGCTGCTCGCCGCCGAGCCGGTCGCGCCCGTGGACGTCGGCCCCGACCACCTCGCCGCGCTGATGTTCACCAGCGGGACCGCCGGTGCCCCACGCGCGGCGATGCTCACGCACGGCAACCTGCTCGCCAACTTGGATCAGGCCCGTTCGGCGATCGACCGCATCGGCCCCGACGACATCGTCTACGGCGTCATCCCGCTCCATCACATTTTCGGGCTCAACGTCGTGCTCGGCCTGTCGCTGGCGGCCGGCGCGGCGGTGCTCCTGGTGCAGCGCTTCGACCCGGCGACGGCGCTCGAGTCGATCCGCACGCGCAAGGTCACGCGGGTCCCCGGAGTGCCGACGATGTGGGCGGCGTTCGCCCACTTCGACGAGGCTCCCGCCGACAGCTTCGCCACCGTGCGCACCGCATCGTCCGGTGCCGCCAAGCTCCCGGTCGCCGTCGCCCAGCGCGTGCAGGAGCGATTCGGGCTGGCCATCGCCGAGGGTTATGGCCTGACCGAGGCGGCGCCGATCGTCGCCACGTCGGCGGGTCTCAACCCTCGTTTCGGCTCCGTCGGCAAGGTGCTCGCGGGGATCGAACTGCGCGTCGTCGACGACGACGGCTCCGACGTGCTCGTCGGTGACGCCGGGGAGATCTGGGTGCGCGGACCGAACGTGTTCTCCGGCTACCTCGACGACGTCGAGGCGACGGAGCGCGTCCTCACGCCGGACGGCTGGCTGCGCACCGGCGACATCGCCGTCGTCGACGAGGAGGGCTGGCTGTACCTCGTCGACCGGTCCAAGGACCTCGTCATCGTGTCCGGCTTCAACGTCTTCCCTGCCGAGGTCGAAGACGTGCTGGCCGGCCACCCCGACGTCGCCGAGGTCGGTGTCATCGGCGTGCCCCATCCGCACACCGGCGAGGCGGTCAAGGCCTTCGTCGTGCTCGAGCCCGGCGCCACGGTCGACGAGGACGCGCTGGTCGACTTCGCCCGTGACCACCTCGCCCGCTACAAGTGCCCGAGCAAGGTCGTCTTCGTCGACGAGCTGCCGCGCAACGCCTCCGGCAAGCTCGTCCGCCGCGCGCTCCAGTCGGACCTGCTCGCGACGTAGGCGCTCACGCAACTCATCGCTCATCGCTCATCGCTCATCGCTCATCAGTCAGCGCAGCTTTGTGAACGCGCGCACGAGCGGCGTTAGGGTGGGCGGCGATGGTCACGACGCGCACGACCGGCGGTCGCGGGAGGCGCATCCCGGAGGCCACCGTGGCCCGACTGCCGGTGTACGTGCGCATCCTCCTCGAGCTGTCCGGCACGTCGACGTCGAACGTGTCCTCGGAGGAGTTGGCCGACCTGGCCGGCGTCAACGCGGCCAAGGTGCGCAAGGACCTCAGCTACCTCGGCACGTACGGCACGCGCGGCGTCGGCTACGAGGTCGACTACCTCATCTACCAAGTGCGTCGGGAGCTCGGCCTGACCCACGACTGGCCCGTCGTCATCGTCGGCGCCGGCAACCTCGGCCAGGCCCTCGCCGGGTACGGCGGCTTCGGCCATCGCGGATTCCCCGTGGCCGGGATCGTCGACATTGACGAGGCCAAGATCGACACCGTGATCGCCGGCGTCCGGGTCCGCCGCCTCGAGGATCTGCCGGGCATCGTGCGCGCCAACCACGTGTCCATCGGTGTCATCGCCACGCCAGCCCCCGCCGCGCAGGACGCCGCCGACCGCCTCGTCAAGGCCGGCGTCACGAGCATCCTCAACTTCGCCCCTGCGGTGCTGACGGTGCCGTCGGTGATCAGTGTGCGCAAGGTCGACCTGGCCGTCGAGTTGCAGATCCTCAGCTACTACGAGCAGCGTCGGGGCGCGGCGGCGGCAGCGCCGTTGCCTGGGTCGCGTCGCGGCGCGAGCGCGTAGGCTGATCCGGTCATGTCCGTCGTCGTCATCGGAGTGAACCACCGCACCGGACCGCTGGCGGTCCTCGAACGCTTGTCGATCGCGCCGAGCGACATCGGCAAGGCCGTGCTCGGGCTCTCCCGGCGCGACAACCTGCGCGAGGTCGCCGTGCTCAGCACGTGCAACCGCACCGAGGTGTACGCCGTCGCCGAGCGCTTCCACCCGGCGTACGCCAACATTCGTGACTTCCTCTGCGAACTCGGCTCGATCAACGCCGACGACCTCCACCCGTACCTCTACAGCCAGCACGACGAGGCCGCCGCCCGCCACCTGCTCGAGGTGACCGCCGGGCTGCACTCTGCGGTACTCGGCGAGAGCGAGATCCTCGGCCAGGTGCGCCACGCCTGGCAGGTGGCGCGCGACGAAGGCGGTGTGCGCGGTGTGCTCGACCTGCTCTTCCGGCACGCGTTGCGCACGGGCAAGCGGGCGCGGGCGGAGACAGCCATCGGTCGGGGTACTGCCTCGATCAGCCACGCCGCCGTGGAGATGGCGACAGAACGACTCGGCACGCTCGCCGGACGGCGAGTGCTCGTCGTCGGCGCCGGCGAGATGGGTGTCGGCGTGACCACCGCACTGCACAAGGCCGGCGCGGCGGAGATCGTCGTCGCCAACCGCACGCCCGAGCGGGGCAGCCGCCTCGCCGCCCAGGTCGCCGGCCGCGCCGTCGGCCTGGACGAGTTGCGTGACGCGCTGACCACCAGCGATGTCGTGCTGGCCTGCACGGCCTCGGGGGAGAGCATCGTCACCGCCGCCGACATCGTCGCCGCCGACCGCGCCGGCGCCCCGCTCCTCGTCGTCGACATCGCCGTGCCCCGCTCGGTCGAGCGCGCCGCCGCCGATCTGGCCGGCGTCACGCTGCTCGACCTCGACGACCTGCGCGACTGGGCCGACCGTGGTCTGGCGCTGCGCGCCGCCGAGACCGACCGGGTGCGGGCCATCGTCGACGAGCAACTCGAGCACTTTGCGCTGGAGAGCACCGCCCGCCAGGCCGCTCCTCTGGTGGCCCAGCTGCACGAACGGGCCGAGGACGTCCGCACCGGCGAGCTGGTCCGCTTCGCCGCCCGGCTGTCCACGCTCGACACCGCGGAGCGCGACGCCGTCGAGGCGTTGACGCGCACGATCGTTGCCAAGCTGCTGCACGCCCCGTCGGTGCGGCTGCGCCACGACGCCGGGACGCCCCAGGGCGAGCGCAACGCCGCCGCGGTCAGCGACCTGTTCGACCTGGGCTGAGCATGGC
>JALZMG010000330.1 GCA_030858325.1 Actinomycetota bacterium
GCGGCCCATGGGCGTGCATTCTCGGGCGAGCTCACGGTGCGCGCCACGAAGCACCGTCGTCGTCGCTGACGAACACCTGAACGCTCGAACCGACGTGGACACCCGCGTAGAGCCGGTCAGCGTGATGCGGATCGATCTCGACGAGGCTGGCACCGTCCGGCAGCTCGATCGCGTCCCAGGTGTCACCGCCGTCGGTGGAGCGGATCGCCCCGTCGGCATTGCTGGCGATGATCGTGGTGAGGCGCTCGTCAGTGGAGACCCAGGTCGCGGGGAAATCGGTCAGCAGCCGCCAGGTCCGGCCGCCGTCCGAGGAGGCGACCGGACCAGCGGCGGCGTCGGCGGCGACGAGGTGATCCGGGTCATCGGCCGCGGCCGATATGCGGCCGAAGAACGCCTGCCCCGCGTCGGACGCGAGCTGGTTCCAGGTCTCGCCGCCGTCGGTGGACGAGACGACACCGAGACCGGGCCCGGCGGCGACCAGCGTCTCGCCGGTGGTCCCGAACGCGTGCACGTCGGTGTCGGGGAGACCGTCGTTGTGGCGGGCGAACGATGCGGCACCGTCGGTCGAGATCGACAGTCCGGGATGGCCGCTCACCCATGTCGCGCCGCCGGTGAACCCCCAGCCCATGGCGTCCGCGTTCTCGAGTGAGGCGACCGGCCGCCACGACCGTCCGCCGTCCGCGGACACCGACACCGCGCTGTGGCCGCCCACGTAGAGGCGATCGGCGATCAGCGGGTCGGCGACGAGGGAGTGGAAGTCACCGCCGGTTAACCCGCGCTCGCCGCTGTCACCGCTCGTACCGCCGTCGTCGCCCGAGCGGGCGATCACGACGGCGACCAGGACACCCGCGAGGATCACGACTGCGGCGACTCCGGCGATCCAGCCTGCTCGGTGCTGCTGGCGTCGCGGCGGGGTGCCTCGTCCGCGCCGGCGTGAGGTCTTCTGTGCCAATGGGCCGTCCTCCTTGGTGTGGTCACCGATTACCGCCGGGGACGCGCCGCCCGGGCTCCGATATCTTACTCGGTGTACGAGGAATCACCGGTGCCGGGTGGTGAGCCGCATGCGGCCGACTGAACCGGGATCGTCCAGGCTGCGCCGGCGGCGAGGAGCAGAAGCGTGCCGCCGAGCAGGTACACGACGCGCACGCCGATGACATCGAAGACGGAGGACACGTGTCACCGCAGTCGCGCCGGCACGGCAGCTTGAATCGTCGCCTGGTACGCAACCATGCCGATCGATGTGGACGCCCCGTATGCACCGAGGGCGACGCCGGCGATGTAGGGACTGGCGGCGGCCGCGAGCGTGACGTCGACGCCGCCGCGCACGACGAGCGGCCCGGCGGTCCGAGTGCGATGAACAGGCGACGGAACGCCGGCTGAGCGCGGACGAGGGCGAACATCCCGGGTGGATTCAAGGCGGTGTCCTCCCCCTCATCGGCTCCGGCGTTCGAGCTCCTTGCGCAGCCTTCGCTCCGAGAGCCGTCCGTGGCTGAACGGCTCGCCGTCGATCAGGACGCCCGGCGGGAATGCGAGACCGATGCTCGCGGCGAGTCGGGTGCCCTCGTCGCTGGCGAGGTCGACGGTGCCGACCTGGAGCGGGACGTCCGCGGCGATGCGCTCCAGTACCGACTTGGCCTGCTCGCAGAGGTCGCAGTGCCGTTGGGTCAGGAGCGTGATCGAGGTGGTCACGACGCCGAGGCCAGGCCTTCGCTCAGGTCCGCGAGCAGTGCATCTGGTTCGACATACATCGTGTAGTTCGGCGAGCCGCCGTAGTCGGCGCGCCAGCGGATCGTGCCGTCCGGCCCAACGACGATGAACGTGTGCCCATAGGTGCTCGTGCCCATCATCCCGTACTGGTTCGCGGTGTACGTGTCACCGAGCGACACCTCCGGATCGGCGAGCACGAGCGAGCTGATCCCCTCATCGTCCGACTTCCGGCGAAGGTCGTCGATGTTGTCCACGGTGATCGTGACCATCTGGTCGATGCCGAGCGTTTCGAAGTCAGCGAAGCGGTCCTCGATGTCGGTCATCTGAGTCCAACACGGCTGGCAGCCGATGCCCTCCTGGAAGTAGAGCAGCACGGTCTTGCCGGCACCGTCGACCGCGAGGTTGTACGTGGTGCCGGCCGTCGAAGCGAGCTCGATGGCGGGTGCCTGCGACCCGGGGCCAGGTTCACCAACGGCAAATGGCGGCCCGTCGGGACCGGCAGCCTCGTCGCCTCCTCGTCGAGTCACGAAATACAGGATGCCGACCGCGATCACGGCGAGGACCGCGACTCGAACGAGCAGCCGCCTCGTCGCCGCCCGCCGTGCCGCCTCGGCCCGGTGTTGTGTGCCGGCGCGTGTCCGCTTCGGCGCCCGCCGTGTGGATGTGGTCACGATCGGTCTCCTTCGTAGGTGCGTACCGCGGTGAGTTGCGTCGGCTCGTCGTGGTGATCGTCCGAGGTGTCCTCCGCGATGGAGGCATCGACCTGTTGCCGCACCGCCCGTCGCATCACCCATGCGAACACGGCGAAGACACCGAGCGCCGACAGCCATCCGGGGACGGAGTCGAGCCAGTCGAGCACGACGCTGGCATCGTGCTGGAGGTCGGCGGTGAGACGGGCCTGCCACCCGCCGGCGGCCATGCTGGGCCCGGTGACGGCGAGGACGGCGACCACGACGCCCATGGCGATCATGATGAGACCGCTCGCTAGCGACGACGAGTGCACGGTGACAGTTCGGCGGCCGAGGCGAATCGTGACGTCTCGCCCGCGCAGCCACGCGCTGTTGCCCCAGTCGTAGCGGTCCCAGAGCAGCGCGATGAGGAACAGCGGGAGCACCATCCCGAACACATACGCGACCCCCACGAGCAGCGCAGCGAGGAACGAGGACGCGGCGCCGGACAGGGCGACGACGCCAGCCAGGACCGGCGCGCAGCACGCACTCGCGATCCCCGAGAAGGCGCCGAGCGCGAAAACGGCGCCGGCTCCGCGTTCCTTGCGGGCGCGCATCCCGGGGCGAGGCAGCGGCAGGCTGCGACCGGCGAGCGTGAGGCCACCGAGGACGAACATCAGCGCAGCGCCCGCGAAGTAGACGAGCGTGTGCCGTCCGAGAATGAACCGGGTGATCGTCGCGGCACCGAACGCGACCGGCAGGATGACGGCGGCGACACCGGCACCGAACACGACCGTCATCGTGAGGAGCCTGGATCGGCGCCGGAAGCTGGTCGCGAAGTAGGCGGGGAGCATGACCGAGATGCAGCACGGCGCGAACAGGGCGACGGCGCCGCCGAGGAAGGCGGCGATCACACTGGTGCCGGTCAGGACGTCGCCCATCGAAACGTTGCCGTCAGGAGGTGCCGGTCGGAGCGCTGTCCGGGCTGCGGCGGTAGTCGTCGGGGTTGGTGTATGTCGCCGAGTTCGCTCCGGCGGCGAGCTCGGCCATGATCTCGTCGAGGGTGGTCGGCCCGACGCCGCCGATGAGCGCGGCGACGACGATGCCGTTCTCGTCGATGACGTAGGTCTCGGGCACGCCGGTCACGCCGAAGTCGATCGCGGTGCTCGCGACGGGGTCATCGACGAGTGGCCACGTCCCGCCCAGCTCGGCTCGGAATCGCCGCGCTGCGCTGACGGTGTCGCCGTAGAGGATGCCGACGAGCTCGACGTTGCGGTCTTCCCAGCGCCGGTAGAAGTCGTCGAGGTGCGGGTTCTCGCGGCGGCAGGGCACGCACCACGTGGCCCAGAAGTTGACGATCGTGATGCGACCACGCAGCCGGTACGACGCCAGGGTGCCGT
The DNA here is from genome assembly GCA_030858325.1 of Actinomycetota bacterium. Lineage (GTDB taxonomy): Bacteria > Actinomycetota > Acidimicrobiia > Acidimicrobiales > Ilumatobacteraceae > JALZMG01. The sequence continues at coordinate 3,776 of JALZMG010000330.1, forward strand.
CGCCGTCGATCCGGGGGAGGTCGAACGCGGGTGCGGCCTCGCCGAGCAGCGGGCTGT
>JALZMG010000334.1 GCA_030858325.1 Actinomycetota bacterium
GATCGGCGCCGTCGATGCCGGCGAGCACGTCACGCAGGATCGCCGCGTCGCAGTTGCCGCCGGTCACGATGATGGCCACGCGCCGTCCGCCGAGCTGTGCTCGGTCGGCCATCGCTGCGGCGAGCGCGATGGCGCCCGCCGGCTCCGGCATCGAATGCGTGGTCCGCAGCAGGAGACGCATCGCCGCCTTCGTCGCCTCGTCCGGTACGGCCACGATGCGCGCCGCTCCGGCGCAGATGTGCTCGATCGCCAGTGGGTCCGGGACGCGGCAGGCGACGCCGTCGACGAACGTGTCCGCGGTGTCGGTGCTGACGGGATGACCGGCCTGGAAGGAGAGCAGTGTCGCCGCCGCGCCGTCGGCGACGACGCCGACGATCTCGGTGTCGAGTCCGAGCAGGTCGCGCACGGTCGTCAGCCCGACGATGCCGGAGCCCAAGCCGACCGGCACGTAGACGACGTCGAGACGGTCGACGGCGGCGAACAGCTCACGTGCGTACGTGGCGACGCCGAGCACGAGGTCCGGGTGGAATGACGACACGAACTCGTAGCCGCGCTCGGCGCCAACGATGTCGGCGTGCTCGCGGGCATCTTGGAAGTCGGCGCCGTGGACGACGAGTTCGGCGCCGAGCGCAGCCATCGCCGCGTTCTTCTCCGGGCTGTTGCCGTGCGGTACGCAGATCACGACGGGAAGCCCGGCCGCCCGCCCGGCGAAGGCCAGGCTCTGGCCGTGGTTGCCGCGCGTGGCACTGACGATCCCTCGTACGTGGGGCCGGTCGCGCTTCAACCGCTCGACGTAGACGAGGCCACCGCGCACCTTGAACGCGCCGACGGGCGTGTGGTGCTCGTGCTTGACCCAGGCCGTCGTGCCCAGCGCGGCGTCGAGCAGCGGCCACGAATACGTCGGCGTGACGGGCACGTGGCGGCGGACGATCGCCTCGGCCCTGTCGAGATCGGCGAGCGTGAACAGCACCGCAGGACTCACGGCATCCGAGGGTGCGGCGACCCCCGCCCGGGCGGCAAAACCTCGGGTGCATCCGTGGCGACCGCGTCAACTCGCTGGTCGTGGGGCTCGATCGGCACGTCGGCGACCACCTGCTCGGCAAAGCAGGCCCCGATCGTCAGGCAGTCTTCGCGCAGGCGGGGCAGGAAGCGGTCGTAGTGGCCGCCGCCCTGGCCGACGCGACGGCCGTCGACCGTGAATGCCAGCCCGGGCACCACGACGACATCGAGCAGCTGCGGATCGACGTCGCCCGGTACGACGCGGAGGTCTGCACCGTCGACCCGCGGCGTGAACACGCCCAGCTCGCGGGCGCCGCACCAGGCGAGCCACGAGCCGGTGTCGGGTTCGGTCGCCAGCCCGTCGAACAGCATCACCCGGCGCACCGGCACGCGGTCCGCCGCGGCGACGAGACGGTCGACGTCGAGTTCGGCGATCGTCACGATGCGTTCCCAGATCCGCCCGCTGCGCGCGGCTCGCTGCACCGGGTCGACGGCGATGGCCGCCCTGATCGCCCGCATCTCTTTGCGCAGCTCCCGCTTGCGTTCGGCGACGGAGCCCACCGCGGTTGCGGGCCGGGAGGCGGGCATGAGCAGAGTGTCGCACGGTGCAGCGTCCTACCATCGACGGCGATGACCGGCAGCGCACAGAGCCCGTTCGACGGCGCCCAGTTCCGCAGGGTGCTCGGCCACTTCCCGACCGGCGTCACGATCGTCACCGGGTGGTCCGGCGACGCGCCGGCCGGGTTCACGATCGGCTCGTTCACGTCGGTCTCGCTCGAACCGCCGCTCGTGGCGTTCCTGCCCCAGGTCCAGAGCGACACGTGGCAGGCGATGGCGCCGGCCGGGAAGTTCTGCGTCAACGTCCTGCGCGACGACCAGTCCGAGCTGTGCTGGCGCTTCGCCAGGAAAGGCGTCGGGGACGGCCGCTTCGACGACCTGGCGTGGACGCCGTCGCCGACGGGTTGTCCGATCCTCGACGGCGTCGGGGCGTGGATCGACTGCACCGTCGAGGACACGGCCGTGTACGGCGACCACTACCTCGTCGTCGGACGCGTCGTCGACCTCAGCCACCACGAGGAACCGCACACCCCGCTCGTGTTCTACAAGGGCGCGCTCGGCGGCTTCCTGGCCGCGGAGTGAGTCGCTCCGTGACCGAGCAGGCGCCAAGCGCGGCCGCCACCGAACGGCGGCGGGCGTGGCTCGGGGCCATGGCGATCGACGCCGCCGCAGTGCTGACGTTCGTCACGGTGGGCCGGCGCGACCACGAGGCCGGCACGACGGTCGCCGGCATCTTCGGTGTCGCCGCACCGTTCCTCATCGGCGCCGCCGCCGGTTGGCTGCTGACGCCAGGAGCGCGCCAGCGCCCGCTGCACTGGCGGACCGGCGCCGGCGTGTGGGTGGCGACGCTCGTCGGCGGCATGCTCGCCCGCCGATTCCTGTGGGATCGCGGGACGGCCCCGAGCTTCGTCGTCGTCACGGCCGTTGTCGTGGGAGCCTTGATGTTCGGGTGGCGGGCGTTGTTCGTGCTCACTGGACGGCGCCACGAGATACGCTCTCCGGCGCCGCCGTCGAAGGCGGATCGCTAGACGGAGGAACTGTCATCAACCTGTACGTGGGCAACCTGCCCTACCAAACCACGTCCGACGACCTTGCCAGCCTGTTCGGCCGGGTCGGCATCGTCACCTCCGCCCAGGTCATCATGGACCGCGAGACAGGCCGCTCCCGTGGGTTCGGCTTCGTCGAGATGAGCGACGACGACGGCCGCAAGGCCATCGACGAGCTGACCGGCGCCGATCTCGGCGGTCGCTCGATCACCGTCAACGAGGCCCGCCCCCGCGCGCCCCGCAGCGGTGGCGACCGCGGAGGCGATCGCGGCCCCCGCCGCGACGACCGCCGCTACTGATCCTCGTTCTGTCCTTTCCGACCGCCCCGATTGGGACAGTCGGGAAGGACAGGATCAGAGGATGTTCGTGATCGCGCCGGTCTCGGCGCCCTGCACGAGCCGCGCGTACTTGCCGAGCACACCGCTCGTGTAGCGCGCCGCGTTCGGCGTCCAGCCGTCGCGCCGGCGCGCCAGTTCGGCGTCGTCGACGAGCACGTCGAGTGACTTGTTCGGCACGTCGATGCGAATGCGATCGCCGTCGTGCACGAACGCGATCGGGCCGCCGTCGACCGCTTCAGGTGCGACGTGGCCGATGCAGAAGCCCCACGTCCCGCCGG
>JALZMG010000337.1 GCA_030858325.1 Actinomycetota bacterium
GCGGCCTCGAGGCGTCGAACACCGAGGTGCAGTGGATGGTCGACTCCTACGCGCTCGTCTTCGCCGGGCTGCTGTTCAGCGCAGCCGCGCTCGGCGACCGCTTCGGGCGCAAGGGAGCGTTGCAGGCCGGGCTCGTCATCTTCGCCGCCGGATCGCTGATCGCTGCGTTCGCCGACACGTCGGCCGTTCTCATCCTCGGCCGGGCGGTCACGGGGATCGGCGCCGCCTTCGTCATGCCGTCGACGCTGTCGATCCTGACGAACGTGTTCCCGACCAGGGAACGGGCCAGGGCCATCGCCATCTGGGCCGGCATCTCCGGGGCCGGGGCAGCCATCGGTCCGATCGCCTCCGGCCTCTTGCTCGAATACTTCTGGTGGGGATCGGTGTTCCTCGTCAACATCCCGATCATCGCGCTCGCGCTCGCCGCCGGGTCTGTGCTCGTCCCGCGGTCCAGAGACGCCTCGCGCACCCCGCTCGACCCCGTCGGCGCACTGCTGTCGATCGTCGGCTTCAGCGCGCTCGTCTACGCGATCATCGAGGGGCCGCACCACGGCTGGCTGAGCGTCGAGTCGGCCCTGTGGTTCGGTGGGGCCGTTGCCGCGCTCGTTGCCTTCGCCGTCTGGGAGTGGCGCAACCGTCACCCGATGCTCGAACTCCGGCTGTTCCGCAATCCCCGCTTCGCCGTGTCCTCCGGCGGCATCACGCTCGTGTTCTTCGCCATGTTCGGCACGTTCTTCCTCGTCACCCAGTACCTGCAGGGTGTCGTCGACTACAGCCCGCTCGGGGCGGCCGTGCGCCTGGTGCCGATCTCGATCGTCATGATGGCCGTCGCCCCGCAGACCCCGAAGCTCGTCGCCCGCTTCGGCGCGGACGTGATCGGGATGACCGGGCTGTTGCTCGTGGCCACCGGGTTGGTCGGCGTCGCACTGTTCGGCGTCGGCACGAGCTACGCGCAGATCGCAGTGACGATGTGCATCCTCGCTGGCGGGATGGCGCTGACGATGACGCCGATGACGACCCAGTTGATGGCGGCCGTGCCCAGGGATCGCGCCGGGATGGGCTCGGCGACGAACGACACGACGCGCGAGCTCGGCGGTGCGCTCGGCGTCGCTGTGCTCGGCTCGCTCCTCGCCAGCCAGTACACCTCCGGCGTCGGTGGGGCGGTCGCCGACCTGCCGGCGCCGGCTCGGGAGATCGCCGAGGGCAGCCTCGGCGGCGTGCAGGGCCTCGTTGCCCGCGGCGTGCTGCCCGCCGACACGCCACTGCTGGGCACGGCCAAGCAGGCCTTCGTCGACGGCCTGACGATGGCCTCGATCGTCGGTGCGGTCGTCGTCGCCGCGGCGGCGCTCGTCGTCAAGCGCTACCTGCCGGCGGACCGCGACGTCGCGAATGTGGCCGGGGAGCAGGCCGTGGAAGGCGTGGCCGTCGCCGGCGATTAGGCCGGTCGAGCGACGGCGCAACGGCCGGCGCGAGTTCTACGATGCCGGCCGTGCCGATGCGCACCGAATGCAAGCATTTCGAGAGCCGGACGTACGCCAACGGTGACACCGTGCGCAAGTGCGATCTCGACCTGGCGCCGGACGCGCCGTGGCGCTGCCCGGACAACTGCCCGAAGTATGAGCGCCGGCTGGCCGACATCGCCTGGGCGCACGGGACGCTCACGGTGCCGCCGACACCGGCCGAGCCGGCCAGTGTGGCCGACGGGACGGCCGCCGCGTTGCTCGACGAGGCGGAGGACATCCTCAACTCCGTCGGCGATCGCGTGCGGGCGGAGGTCGAGGCCGAGCGCGCCAGGCGCAATCGCCGCGGTCTGCGCCGCCTGTTCGGTCGCCGCCGCTGACCGGACCCACGGGAATTCCCCGAACCCGATCGTAGAATCGGGCCACGATGCAGTCGTTCACCCCCGATGCGGCGAGGGCCCACGGCCAGCCGTTCGTCGATCAGCGGGTGGCGGCGGCCGAGCGCGCCGGCGACGCACCACTGCCGACGCCGGCCGAGGAGATCTGGCGTTACAGCCGCATCGACGAGCTGGATCTCGACGCCTTCGGCCCCGGCATCGCATCGACGACCGTCGAAGGCGGCGACGGCATCGTCGTCGAGCCGGACGACCTCCCCGACATCATCGGCGCCGCCGCCCCGGACGTCTTCGCCGAGCTGAACACGGCGTTCATGACCCCCGTCGTGGTGCGCGTCCCGAAGGGCCACACCCACGGGGCCACGGTGGTGGTCACGCACACCGTCGGTGGCTCGGGCCGCGCCGTGTTCCCCCGCCTCGTCGTCGACGCCGGCGAAGACAGCAACGTCACGATCGTCGAGCGCTTCGTGTCGGCCGGTGACGACGTGGCGCTCGTCGTCCCCGTCCTGCAGGTGCGTGCGGCCCAGGCGGCGCGGGTGCAGTACCTCGGCGTGAACGAGCTGTCGTCGGCGGCCTGGCAGATCGGCCACCAGCAGGCCGTTGGTGACCGCGACTCGACCGTCACGCTGGCCACGGTGGCGCTCGGCGGCTACTACGCCCGCGTGCGGACGGAGGCGCGGATCAGTGGCGCCGGAGGTTCGACTCGGCAGGTCGCGCTGTACTTCGCCGGTGGTGAGCAGATGCACGACTTCCGCACGATCCAGGACCACGACGCCCCGCACACCACGAGCGATCTGCTGTTCAAGGGTGCGGTGCAGGACCACTCCCGCAGCGTGTACACGGGCCTGATCAAGATCCGCAAGCACGCCCGCGGCACGACGGCGTTCCAGACGAACCGCAACCTGACGCTCAGCGAGGGCGCATGGGCCGAGAGTGTGCCCAATCTGGAGATCGAGACGAACGACGTCCGCTGCAGCCACGCCTCGACGGTCGGGCCGATCGACCCGGAGCACCGCTTCTACCTCGAGAGTCGTGGCATCCCGACGCAGATCGCCGAACGCCTGATCGTCCTCGGCTTCTTCGACGAGGTGCTCGAC
>JALZMG010000342.1 GCA_030858325.1 Actinomycetota bacterium
GACCGCGTCATCAGTTCGGCGCCGGGCCTGATCTGGATGGTGCGCCGTCTTCTTGGACGGCGTCGACGGCGACTCGGTTCCCGTCTCCTGCCCCTTGCCACCATGATCTACGTCACCGACATCAAATCGTCATCGTTCTGCTGCTAGATTGTCATGGTCGCCGCCGGCCTGCAACCCCCCGGTAGGCTCCCCGTCCGTGAGCGATGTCGTCCTCGACCAGGCCCCGCGAGCGCACGCCCGCATCGTCTACCTCGGGCCGGTGTCGCCGCACTGGGAGGTCTACGGCGACTGGGGCGATCGCACCACGCTCGAGGAGTTCCGCGCCCGAGTGCTGGCCCGCCTCGTCCTCCTGCCGAGCAGCGACCCGCAGTTCCGGCGCAATCGGGAACGTGTCGTGCGGGACGCCGAGCGTGAGCTGATCTCCCTGGAATGGGACCTCGGCCGCCCCGATGACGAGTGACGTCTGCGTGACGAGTCGACGCGCGGCACGCCGATCGGCCACAGTTGGTATGTGGACGACCGCTTCGTCAACCGTGAGCTGAGCTGGCTGGCCTTCAACGAACGCGTCCTCCGACTCGCCAGCGAGCCCGGCATCCCGTTGCTCGAACGGGCCAAGTTCTGCGCCATCACGACGACCAACCTCGACGAGTTCTTCCAGGTGCGCGTCGCCGCGCTGAAAGACCAGGTGGCCGCGGGCATCGAGGAGCCGACACCGGACGGCCGCACGGCCGCTCAACAACTCGTCGAGATCGCCGACCGGGCCAGCGAACTGGTCGCCCGCCAGGAGTCCGTCTTTCTCGACGAGCTCGTGCCGGCCCTCGCTGCCGAGGGCATCTCCATCGTGTCGTGGGACGAGGTGGGCGACACCGACCGCAAGCGGTTGGCGGAGACGTACGAGCAGCGCATCTTCCCGGTGTTGACGCCGCTGGCCGTCGACCCGAGCCACCCCTTCCCGTACATCTCCAACCTCGCCTTGAGCATCGCCGCCACGGTCAGCGATCCGGAGACCGGCGAGCACCGCTTCGCAAGGGTCAAGGTGCCGACGGTCTTTCCCCGCCTCGTCGAGCTGGACGATTCCCGCTTCATGCCCGTCGAGTCGCTGATCATCGCCCAGCTGCACACGCTGTTCTCCGGCATGACGATCGAGGACGCGGCGGCCTTCCGCGTCAGCCGCAACGCCGACCTCACGTTGGAGGACGAGGACGCCGACGATCTCCTCGAGGCCGTCGAGCTGGAACTGCGGCGCCGCCGCTTCAACCGCGCGGTGCGCCTGGAGGTGTCCGACACGATCAGTGACGAGATGCTCGACCTGCTCGTGCGTGAGCTGGACGTGACGCCGGCCGACGTCTATCGGCTGCGCGGGCCGATCGATCTCGGCTGCCTCTTCCAGTTGCACGGCGTCGATCGCTCCGATCTCAAGGATCGCCCGTGGCCCCCGATCACGGCCGGGCGCATCGCCATGGCCGAAGAGGCCGACCGCCCCCTGGTGGCGGTGATGCGCGACCGGGCGATCTTCGTCCACCATCCGTACGAGAGCTTCGCCAGCAGCACCGAGTCGTTCATCGAGCAGGCCGCCGAGGACCCGCACGTGAAGTCGATCAAGATGACGCTCTACCGCGCCGGGGGCGACAGCCCCGTCATCCGCAGCCTCATCCGGGCGTCCGAGCGGGGCGTGCAGGTCGCCGTGCTCGTCGAGCTGAAGGCGCGCTTCGACGAGGCGACGAACGTCAACTGGGCCAAACAGCTGGAGCGTTCCGGCGTGCACGTCGTCTACGGGTTGGCCGGGCTGAAGACGCACTCCAAGTGCGTGCTCGTCGTCCGTGACGACGGCGACCAGCTGCGCCGTTACTGCCACATCGGCACGGGCAACTACAACACGAAGACGGCGCGCATCTACGAGGACCTCGGCATCTTGACCTGCGACCCCGATGTCGGTGCGGACGTCGCCAAGCTGTTCAACCACCTCACCGGCTACAGCCGCGACGACCGCTACCACACGCTCGTCGTGGCCCCACGGGACCTGCGACCGTGCCTGCTCGGGCTCATCGAGCGCGAGGCACGCTTCGGCACCGACGGCCGGATCACGATCAAGGCCAACTCGATCGGCGACCGCGAGATGATCGAGGCGCTGTATGCGGCCAGCCAGGCCGGCGTCCAGATCGACCTGGTGATCCGCGGGATCTCCTGCCCGCGCGCCGGCGTCCCGGATCTCTCCGCGAACATCCGCGTGCGCAGCATCCTCGGCCGGTACCTCGAACACAGCCGCATCTATCGCTTCGGTCACGGCGACGTCGACGACCGCAGCCTGTACCTGATCGGCTCGGCCGACCTGATGCCTCGCAACCTCGACCGTCGTGTCGAGGTGCTCGTGCCGATCGAGCACCCCAAGCACCGCGACTGGCTCGACTCCGTGCTCGACTTCGCCCTCGCCGACGACATCGTGCGGTGGGAACTGCAGCCCGACGACACGTGGTCGCGGCTCGGCCCGGCGGACGCGTTCGAGCCGAACGCCCAGGAGCGGCTGTATCGCTGGGTGATGGAGCGGCAGATGGCCGGCCGCACGAGCAGCTACTCCTGACGGCGCCAGGGTCTTCAGGCTGGCGACACCGCTCGTTCACCCCTCGTTCACGCCCGTCGGGGTCTGTCGTCACCTGCGTTGCTTACCGTGCGCGGCGGAGCACCGCTCCGACCACACCCCACCACGCACGAATGGAGTTCAACAGCGTGAACACCTTCTCCATCCGCCGCAGGGCCCTCTCCGGGGCCCTCGCCGGACTCCTCGTCCTCGCCGCCTGTGGCGACGACGACGACGACGCCGCAGAGGACGCCGTCTCCGAGGTCACCGACGCCGTCGACGACGCCGCCGGGGCCGTCGACCGTGACGGCGACGCCCGGGTTCTCGTCGGCGAACGCGTCGCCGGCGGCGATCGAGATGGGCTCGACAGTTGAGGAGCCGGAGACGACGATCTCGCCGGAGATGTCACCGGCTGGCTCGTCGCCGCCGGCCGTGGTGTCGCCACCCATCGTGCTGTCGCCACCGGCCATCGTCGTGT
>JALZMG010000352.1 GCA_030858325.1 Actinomycetota bacterium
GCTCTGCACGGACCGTGGTCGTGCGGTTGCGCTTCGACGACTTCACGCGGATCACGCGGTCGCACACCGTCGAGCACGCGACGGCGGAGACCCACCTCGTCCTGGCGACGGCGCGTGATCTCCTGGCCGACGCGGCTCCGCTCGTCGAGGCGCGCGGGTTGACGCTGATCGGCGTGTCCGTCGCCAACCTGGACGAGGATGCTCCCGTCCAGCTGACGCTGCCGTTCGATCGTCGTGACGGCGGCGCGCTGGACGTCGCGCTCGACGCTGTGCGCGAGCGGTTCGGGCTGTCCGCGCTGACGCCCGCCGTGCTGCTCGGGCGCGACCAGGGGATCGCCATGCCCGTGCTGCCCGATGCGCGGCGCTGAGCCCGGCGGCGCCGACGCCGTAGTACAAACGAGCGCGATGGACACGCAGGCGGCACCGCCGTTCGACCCCGACGCCCTGCGCCAGCGCTACCGCGCCGAGCGCGACAAGCGCCTGCGCGCGGACGGCAACGACCAGTACCGCGAGGTCACCGGTGAGTTCGCCCACTTCGTCGACGACCCGTACGTCGCACCGATCGAGCGAGGACCGCTCACCGACGACGTCGACGTGTGCGTCATCGGTGCCGGCTTCGGCGGCCTGCTTGCCGGAGCCCGCCTGCGCCAGGCCGGCTTCGACGGCATCCGCCTCGTGGAGAAGGGCGGCGACGTCGGCGGTACCTGGTACTGGAACCGCTACCCGGGCGCGATGTGCGACGTCGAGTCATACATCTACCTGCCGCTGCTGGAGGAGCTGGGCACGATGCCGACGGAGAAGTACGCACGGGCGGCAGAGATCCTCGAGCACAGCCAGGCCATCGCCGACCACTTCGACCTCCGGCGCGACGCCCTGTTCCAGACGGAGGTCACCGAGCTGCGCTGGGACGAGGACACGACGCGCTGGATCGTGTCGACGAATCGCGGCGACTGCTTCGGCGCTCGATTCGTGGCCATGGCCAACGGACCGCTGCACCGCCCGAAGCTGCCCGGCATCGCCGGCATCGGGGAGTTCCGCGGCCACAGCTTTCACACCAGCCGCTGGGACTACGACTACACAGGAGGCGACGCCGCCGGAAACCTCACGGGGCTGCAGGGCAAGCGGGTCGGGATCATCGGCACGGGCGCGACCGCCGTGCAGTGCGTGCCGCACATCGGCGCCGTGGCCGAGCACCTGTACGTGTTCCAGCGCACACCGTCGTCGATCGACCGGCGCGACAACCGCCCAACCGACCCGGAATGGGCGGCGTCGCTCGAACCCGGATGGCAGCAGCGGCGAATGGAGAACTTCAACACGCTCGTCTCCGGAGGCTTCGCCGCCGACGACATGGTCAACGACGGGTGGACGGACATCATCGGCAAGCTCCTCCTGCGTCTGCGCGAGGCCAGCGACCCGGACCTCAGCCCGGCCGGGCTGGCCGCCACTGTCGAGCTAGCCGACTTCGAGAAGATGGAACAGATCCGGGCGCGCGTCGACCGCGTCGTCGCTGACCCGATGACGGCCGAGGCGCTGAAGCCCTACTACCGCCAGTTCTGCAAGCGGCCCTGCTTCCACGACGAGTACCTCGACACGTTCAACCGCCCGAACGTCACGCTCGTCGACACCGGCGGCAAGGGCGTCGACCGGATCACCGAGCGCGGCGTGGTCGCCGGAGGCGTGGAGTACGAGCTGGACTGCCTGATCTTCGCCACCGGGTTCGAGGTGGGGACGGAGTACACGCGGCGCTCCGGGTACGAGATCGTCGGCCGCCACGGTCTGACGCTGACGGAGAAGTGGGCCGGCGGTGCCTCGACGTTCCACGGCATGCACACACGCGGCTTTCCGAACTGCTTCATCTTCAGCCTCATCCAGTCCGGGTTCACCGTGAACTTTCCGCACATGCTCAACGAGCAGGCGATCCACCTGGCCTACATCCTTCGCCACGCCGTGGACAACGCCGTCGACGTCATCGAGACGTCGGCGGAGGCCGAGGCAGAGTGGGTACGCACGATCATCGAGCTGGCCCAGAACAACCTGGCCTTCCTCGAATCGTGCACGCCCGGCTACTACAACAACGAAGGCAAGCCGAACGACCGCGGCGCGCGCAACGGGTTCTACGGAGCAGGGCCGGTGGCGTTCGTCAAGGTGCTCGAGGACTGGCGCACGAACGGCGACCTCGCCGGCCTCGAGCTGTCGTAGATCATCACGTGCGTGAAGTCGGGTCCGGTCGCGGTCCCGAGTAGCCGGATCGAGGCGTCGGGTTCCATCGTGTGCTGCGACTCGGCGTCCAGAGCTCTTGAAGAGCGAGGAGTTCATGCGTCGCGACGCGTCCGGCCGTCGCTCCGATGTCAAGGCCGCGACGGCCGGACCCGTCCGTGGATCGTGACCCGCGCGAACCCCGCTTCAAGTGTTCCGGAGCCGACTCGACGCAGCGAGACGGCGAGTTGCGCCGCGTCAGGTGTTCGTCGACTCGGGAGGAACCTCGGCGGGGTCGGGCAGCGCGGCCGCCGGCTCGTCGTGCTCGGGCTCAGCACCGGCACCGGCACCGGCACCGGGCCCGCCCGAGGCGGTCACGGCGTCGAGCGCCCATGACGTCATCGACAGCGAGCCCATGGCGAACCCCTCGACGAGGACGTCCGGTGGCTTGTCGGCGGCGGCGGCGAGGCCGGCGACATAGAGGAACGGGATGAAGTGGTCGGGGCTGGGGTGGGCGATGTCGAAGTCCGGGTGCTCGGCGAGGCGGGCGGCGTCACCGGGCGCGTCGGCGACAAGTGTGCGCGCGGCGTCCTCGAAGCGGCGCGTCCAGTCGAACGCCCCGTCGGGGTCTCGCCAGTCGATGCGCCGCAGGTTGTGGACCACGTTGCCGCTGCCGATGATCATCACGCCCTGTTCGCGCAGCGGCGCGAGGCGCGATCCCAACTCGACGTGGTACTGGAGCGGCTTGGTGGCATCGATCGCCAGTTGCACGACGGGCACATCGGCGTCCGGGAACGCGTGCGCCAGCACGGACCAGGTTCCATGGTCGAGTCCCCACGAGTCGAGGTCGAGCCCGACCCACGTCGGCTTGGCGATGTCGACGACTTCGCCGGCGACGTCCGGGGCGCCTGGTGCGTCGTACTCGACGGCGAACAACTCGGCAGGGAACCCGTAGAAGTCGTGGATCGTACGGGGCCGGTCCATCGCCGTGACCGCGGTGGCGTTGATGTACCAGTGCGCAGAGATCACGAGCAACGCTCTCGGGCGGCGGGCGGCGACGGCGCCGAACGAGCGCCACGCATCCGTATAGCGATTGACGTCCAGTGCGTTCATCGGGCTGCCGTGGCCGATGAACGCGACGGGCGCCGATGAGGTGATCGCGCTCATGGCTCCATCATCTCGCGGGATCGTCGTCCGCGTCGCCTTCGTCCCGGCCACGCCGCGTCGCCGACAGATGCTGACCGTCGTCGCCGAAGTGGACGTCGATGCGTTGAAACTCCTTCAGCCGCTGCGCCGCGGCGGCGTCGGCGTACGCCCGCTTGTCGGCCGCCGTCAAGTCGACGTTGTCCGTGAACGGGGTCAGCAGTGCCCGCGGATACAGGTGCTTGACGCGGACGACGTTCAGCTCGACGCACAACACGAGGCCGACGGCCCCGAGGAAGATCCATGCGAACAAGCCGAAGACGAGCGCGAACACGCCGTACGCGCTGCTGACGTCCTTGACGAAATAGCTCACGTACGCAGTCCCGAACAGTTGCAGCAGTTGCCAGATGACGGCGGCGACGATGGCCCCGAGGATCACCTCGCGCAGGGCCAGCGGCCGGGCGGTGGCGATGCGGAACACGAGCACGAACACGAACGCGTTGATGAGAATGGCGACGACCGTGGCCAGGACGGAGACCCCTGTGCTGACCTCGGCTCCCCACGCATCGGCGCTGCTGACCACGCCGGACAGCACGGTCGTCGCCAGCACAGCGATACCGGTCGTCAACATGAGCAGCGTGCTGCGCAGGCGAACGACGATCGGATTGGGGCGACGATTACGCGGCACCGCCCAGGCGATGTTCATCGCGTTCTGCAGCGCATGGGCGACGCCGAGCGCGCCGTAGATCGCGACGGCGCCACCGACGATCACGGCGGGCGTGCTGCCGCGCAGTCCTTCAGGGTCGGCCAGCTGCTCGCGCAGGATCGGGAACTGGCTGACTGTCGACGTCAGTATCTCGCGCTGCAGGTCTGGATTGTTCTCCAGCAGGAAGCCGACGATCGAGGCGAGCAGCAGCAGTAACGGAAACAGCGAGAGAAACCCGTAATAGGTGATCAAGACGGCGAGGTAGATGCCTTGGTCGTCGACGAACTTGTAGATCACAGCGAGCGGGAAACCGAGCCAGCGGTGATGGCGCTGGAACTCGTCGAGCCGGTCGGCCACGCCGCCGACCTGCGGGGCGGCGACGAGTTCCTGCGCTTCGTCGACCCGCGCCAGCCCGCCGTCGGGGGAATCCACCGGACCCGTGTCGTCGTCGGCGATGCCCTCAGCGCGGCGCCGCCCGACGACGTCGTCGTCGCTGGCGATGCCCACGGGGGCATCTTGCCCGATCGCGCCTGCATCGCGGCGTCTCCCCGCTGGTGGCGGCGGCGCGGGGTTCGGCGCAGGAGCGCTGGGGTAGCAGGGTGAGGTGCCGATCACCGACGGGCACGTGCGCGCGGCCATGGACGTGGTGGACACGACGACAGGTGTCGTGGCCGGGCTACGTGCCGCCGAGCACCTGGCGATCACCGCCAGCAGGTCGACCGACCCTGCCGCGGCGGCCGCCGATCTGCGGGCGCGAATCGTTGCGCCAGGCGGCGGCGCTGGTGACGACCAGCTGGCGGTGATTGCTGCCGTCCATGCCCTCAGCGCAGTCGACGACGAATGCGCCGTTGACGTCCTCACCGCAGCGCTGTTCGACGACCGATGGTTCGTCTCCGAGCACGCGGCGTGGGCGCTGTCCGCGCGCCACGCCCATCGGCCGGCGATCGCCCGACTCGTGCAGATTGTCGCGGCCGGCGGATTCCGAGCCATGCTGGCCCAGCGGACGCTCGGCTGTTGGGCGCCGACAGCAGCAGGCGACGTCCACGATGCCGTCGTCGCCGCGCTTACTCGGTCTTCCTCGGCCGGCGACCGCACCCGCCTCGTCGACACGCTTGGGCTGGTCGTCGGAACGCCTTCCTTGGACCGGCTGGTCGAGGTGGCCGCCGATCCCGGCGAGTGGCCCGACGTGCGCATCGCCGCCGCCGCCGCCCTCGGCGATCGCTCCGACGGCGACAGCCGCCTCCTCGCCCAACTCGCCGCCGGCGACGACGACCTGGCCCTCCACGCCCTCCTCGGCCTGGCGGACCGGGTCATGCCGACGGGCGCGGAGGTGACAGCCGGCCGTGACAGCCTGCAGATCGCCCAGCTGTACCTCCATGCCGACGGCGCGCTGGTGCGTGCGGGCGCCGGTGACAACGGCGGAATCGCCACGTTGCTGGCGCTGCTGTCGTCGTGTCTCGTCGAGCTCCCGGACGTGGGTGGCGTCGTCACGATGGCTCGCGGCAGTGCCGGCGATGCGCTGCGCGACGTGTGGAGCGCGCAGGACGGTGAACAATTCGCCGCGGTGCCGTTCGGGCCGCCCGAGTCGGTCGACATCCGCAGCGCATGGCCGTACCGGATCGCCGTCGAGCGGGGAATTCGTCGCGTGCTCGCAGGCGATCGGCGCCCGCATGTCGTGCACCTGCGGCTCGCCGACGTCGGCACGCTCGGCGCAGCCACCGTTGCCAGGCGTCTCGCCATCCCGACCGTGTTCACCGCCGCGCCCGATCCGCACGTCGTCGTCCGGGTGCTCGAAGCCGACGGGGCGTTGTCGCGCGAGAACTTCGGCGACGCCGACGAACTGGAGCACTGGTGGTTCCGCGCACGGATGGTCGAGCGCCTCACCAGCCAGGCCGACTGCATCGCCCTGCTCCCCCGCCCCGCCGTGCGCAAGGACCTGCGCGAGCTGCTCGGTCACGACATCGACGACACACCCGACCGCTCGGCGGTCATCCCCGAAGGCGTCCACGCGCGCAGGGTCCGCGCCTCCGCCCGCGCCGTCGCCGAAGCGGCCCGCGGCTCGGCCCCACCGGGGCTGGACCGTCTCGTCGATGCCGTCAGCCGACTCCCGCCCGGTCGGCATGGACTCCCGC
>JALZMG010000362.1 GCA_030858325.1 Actinomycetota bacterium
CGGCCGAGGCGCTTGGTCCCACCGGCGGCGTCGCCGCTGACGCACCGCGGATTGCGCCTGCGAATCTCCCGCCGGCGAACCCAGCAACCACCACCGCCCCGCAGGTCACGGTGGTCGGAGGTGAGACTGGTAGTGCGCCGCCGACGACTACGGTCACGACGGGCACCTCCCGCACGTCTCCGGCGGCGACCGGCACCCCGCGGTCGGTGGGCAACGATCCCGACCTCGCTCCCATCACCGGGACGACCACCACGTCGCTGGCGCCGCCTGTCGCACTCGGCACGACCTCCACGGCGCCGAGCATCGTCGGGACGACGCTCGTGGCGTCGACCCCGTCATCGGCGAATGCCGCCCCACCGCCCAGCACCGGCGTCGCAACCCCGGACCAGCCGGCCCCGAGTGCGCCCGCCACCGACCCCCCGCCGACGACGGATCCTCCGCCGACCGCACCACCGCCCCCACCGACGACGGATGCAGTACTGAACGAACCGGCGCCGTTCGTCCCGACCACCGACACCCCGCCGCCGACCACCGACCCTCCACCGACCACCACGACGACGACGGATCCTCCGCTCATCGAACCTCCGCCGACAACCGATCCTCTGTTGACCGAACCCGCACCGGACGAACCGACGACCGCCACGGATGGATCTCCCACCACCGTCGCCACCGAACCCGCAAGCTGAGAGCCCTTGGGGAACCCGGGTTGACGTTGATGGTCACGGACAGCGCGCCCGCGGGTGCGCGATGATCGCCGGCATGACGAGCGCGGAGCGGTTGTTCGAGCAGGTCGTCGCCGACCCTGCGGTAGCCCGCTGCGTCACGATCATCGGTCCCGGTGGCTGCGGCAAGTCGGCGCTGCTGTCAGCGCTCGCCGCGTCGTACCGCCACGCCGCCATCGAGGTCATCGAGGTCGCCGGCTCCCTCAACGAGGACGTCGCGCCGGACGCCGCCGTCTTCCTCGACGACGCCCACCTTGTCGAGCCGGCGGTCCTCGACCGGCTTCGACCGCTGGCCACCGCGCCGTGTAGCCGCCTCTTCGTCGCGCTGCGGCCATGGCCCCGCTCCTTTGAGCTGACGACGGTGATCGACGCGATCCGCCAACGCGGACACGAGGTGCGACTCGGCCATCTCCAGCGCGACGCCGTGGCTCACCGTGCGGCGACGGCACTGGAGGTGCAACCGAGCTCAACCGTCGTCGACCTCCTGTATGAAGAGACGGGTGGGCTGCCCCTGCTCGTCGACGAAACTCTCGACGCATGGCGGCTCGAACCCGCGCTGCTCGCGGCTCCGGCCCTTCCGGCGGCCGTGATCGAACGCGTGCGCCAGGTCCTCGACAGCGCCGACCCGGTGGTGCGGGCCGTCCTGCACGCGATGGCCGTCGGTTGTGATCTCGACCCCGAGTCGGCAGGGGCGATACTCGACATGGACATCTCGGTCGCCGCCGAGGCCATCGCCGCCGCCCGGAGTTCCGGCTTGCTGCTCCCGGACGGCCGTTCCGTACCGCTCGCCGCAGCGGCCGTGCTCCGTTCGGCGCGGCCGGAACTGACACAGTCCATGCGCGCTCGTTTGCTCCGCCTTCGCCACCAACAGCAGCGCGACCCCGTCCCGCTGGCCCGCCAGCTGGCTCGTGCTGGGCTGCAGGACGGCTTCGTCGCCGACCTGCTGACATCAGCCGGCGACGCGCTGCGACCGCAGGATCCGGCCGGGGCGCTCGACCTTTATGCTGACGCCGTCAAAGCTGGTGCCGCGCCCAGTTCGCTGGCGCTCCGGCGCGCCGAGTCAGCAGCTCGTAGTGGGCGTTTCGACCTCGCCTTGCAACTCGTGGACCCCGTGCTCGCCAACGCCTCTGGGGTCGACTTTGCCGCAGGGATCGAGATCGCGGCAGCGGTCTTGGCCCATCGCGGACAGCTCGAACGAGCCGGCGAGCTCTTCGAATGGCTCGGTCGCCAGCAGCGTGGCGCAAGCACTCCCATGGCGGCCATCGCGCTGCTGGGGACCGGCCGCGAACGCCATGCACCGCCGTTGCAGGGAGGGATGCCCGACCCGACGCTGGCCGGGGGCGGCTGTGTCCTCATGGCCAGAGGGTTGCAGGAGTCGATCGACGGCGAGGCAGCAACGGCGCTCTCCACGTTGATGAGGTCGACCGCGCTGCTGGAGTCGGCCGAGCGGACCACGCTGCTGCCCGACACGCCCGCTGCGCTCGCCGCGCTGATCGCCATCCACAGCGGCGACCTGGACACCGCCAACTCAGCGCTGACGCGGGCGATCGAGCAGGATCTCGGCGGTGCAGCCGCATGGGCCCGCCATCGCCTGCTGCTGGCGTGGGTGGCGATGCTCAACGGGCACTACGGCCGCGCCAGACGGTTGCGCGACGGCGTCACGGCAGGTGCCGGCGATGGCGGCCTGTCGCTGCGCGACGACGTCTTCGCGCGGGCCCTCGAATTGGGAACCGCCCGTCGCACCAGCGACGTCGCCGGGCTGGTCGCGGCCTGGAACACCGGTCGCGACGTCCTGCTGCGGCATCCCGTCGATCTGTTCATGCTCCTGCCGCTGGGGGAGTTCTCCGTTGCCGCCAGTCGGCTGGGCCAATGGGAGCGGGTCCGCGCCCACCTGGACGACGCCTGGGACCTGTTGCGCCGACTCGGCGATCCCATCGTGTGGTCGCCGATGCTGCGCTGGTGTGGGGTCCAGGCAGCGATCTTGCGCAACCGGCCCGACGAGGTCGAGCCGCACGCCGCGGCGCTGGTCCGGGCGGCGCAACACAGCCCGTTCGCCGCCGCCCTCGCCGCCGGGGGTCGGGCCTGGATGCAGGTACTTAGCGGTGACGTCGTCGCGGAGCAGATCGAACCGGCGGCGTTGCGGCTGCGCGACTTCGGATTGGCCTGGGACGGCAGCCGCCTGCTCGGCCAGGCGGCGGTGCACAGCAGCGACCGTCACGTCATCGCCGCACTACTGCAGTCTGCGCGAACGCTGCAACAGCCCGACGAGCCCGTCGACGAAGCGTCCGATGGAGCCCGGCCGCCAGTGGGTCCGGCAGCGGTGCTCAGCGCCCGCGAACAGGAAGTGGCCGAGCTACTGGTGCAGCGGCGGACATACAACGAGATCGGTCAGCAGCTGTACATCTCACCGAAGACGGTCGAGCACCACGTCGCCCGCATCAAGCAACGCGTCGGCGCCACCGACCGTGCCGACCTGCTGGCCCGCCTTCGTGCCTTCGTCACCCCGCCGTCACCCTGACCTGACGCGGCGAATCGTCGCCTCCGTTCTGCACGTCGGAACCGGCCCGGAAACTGCCGACTGACGCGTGCAGAACCAGATGCGACCCGCGCGTGGCGGCCGCTATCGGTCGACCTGGCGGAGGAGGCGGGTCAGGTGGGCGGCCATCGCCGAGGGCTGCACCGTGGCGGCGCGGATGATCCCGTCGAAGTGGCGGCTGAGCGTGCGGACGTGCTCGGCCGACGTCAGGACGAGGTACAGCTGGCCGAGGTACAGCGCCGCCCGCTGCGGGCCGAACACGGTGACGGGCGCGGCGTATCGTTGCGATCCGTCGAACAGGAACCAGCGGAACGTGGGGTACAGCTCGTCGGCCAGCTCGATCATCCGCTCCAGCTGCTGACGCCGCGCGGTGCGCGGCAGGCGGCTCCACACCCCCTCGCCGCGAGCGAACGACGTGATCGCCTGCATCGACGAGCAGCACTCCATCTCGGTGTCGGGGTGGCGGGCCCACGCCAGCTGCGCCTCCGTCGCTTCGATCGACTGCGCCACGTCCGGGCCGGCGGGTCCGGCGCGCTCGAAGCGGATCACGGCGTCGGTCTTGAGGAGATCCGGCAACGTCGCCGGGACGTAGCGGATCTTGTAATCGGCGGCCTCGTCCAACCAGCCGAGCAGTCGCTCGTCGACGGGCGCCGGACCCGGGGCCTCGAACGACATGTTCTGCAGCAACTCGGCCTCCAACGGTCCGGCGTTGGACAGACCGAGCAGCCAGTCCAGCGACAGGTCGTGGGTCCTGGCGAGGGCGAGGATGGTGTCCGTTCGCGGCAGACGCCGGTTGCCTGGCGAGAGCAATTGCGACAACGTCGTCCGGTCGACGCCCGCCAACTCCGCGAACTCGCCCTTGCCCAGGCCGGACTGGGCGACGGCATGAGCGAGCCGCTCGTGCAACACTGCCACCGGAGGGATGCGTGGTTCCATCGTTTGTAGCGTACACGCTACATTTGTGCTTGAATGCATCGCTCTCGTCTCGATCGACGTTGGTACAACGGCTGCTGTGGAGAGACGACGCATCGAGTGGCCGACGGTCGGCGTCGCCGTCGCCATCGCCGCCGGCTTCGCCGTCGTCCTCGCCGCCCATCGCTCGCTGCCGCTACCTGTCGAACTCGTCGTGCTCGCCCTCCTCGGCGCCTGGTACAACTCGCTGCAGCACGAGGTCATCCACGGCCACCCGACGCGATGGGCGCGAGTCAACACCGCGTTCGGCATCGCCCCCCTCGGGCTCGTCGTGCCGTTCGCGTCCTATCGCGAGAGTCACCTCGCCCATCATCGCGACGAGCACCTGACCCTGCCGGGCACGGACCCGGAGAGCTTCTACCTCGCGCCGGAGACGTGGCAGCGCTACGGCAGGGTGCGCGGCGTGATCCCGCGAGCCATGCGCACGCTGGCCGGGCGCCTGGTGGTCGGACCGCTCGTCGCCGCCGTGCGCTGTTGGTCGCAGGGTGTGGCTTCGTTGCCGACGAGGCCCGGAGCGGCGCGCCTCGCCGGGCACCTGGTCGGTGTGGCCGCGGTCGTCACCGTGGTGCGCACGAGCGGCCTGCCGGTGTGGGTGTACGTCGTCGGCGTGGCGTGGGGCGGTGGCGCGCTGTCGCTGCTGCGCTCGTTCGCCGAGCACCGCGTGGTCGAACACGGGACACAGTCGGCCGTCGTCGCCGCTGGGCCGCTGATGTCGCTGCTGTATCTCAACAACAACCTCCATCACACGCACCACGCCATGCCGTGGGTCCCGTGGTACGAGCTGCCCGGGCTGCACACCGAACTCGACGCCGACCGCCTCGCCGCCGAGGGCGCCGGCCGCTACGACGGCTACGGCGACATCGCCCGCCGCTACCTCCTGCGCCCCTTCGGCACCGTCGCCCACCCCTCTGCGCCACTCACGCCGGCCGCCGCACCGGCGGCAACCGACACCGGTCTGGCGGGAGCCGAGGTGCGAGAGGCTGCGGCCGGCTAACCGGCACCAGAGCCGCTCGGAACCCCGTGCGAGGGCCGAGCGTCAGTCCCGGAGCTCTTGAAACCGCAGGGCCGCGCGTCGGGACGCAGGTCGTGTACGGGCACGGTGGGCCACGACGGTGAGAGCCACCGAAACGAGCCAAAAGTTGAGTTGTTGGGTCCCATTTTCCAGGGTTACGTTGAGCCGATGCACCGCGCGGCAACCCCACTCGTCCGGACGCTCGTGGCGTCCGCCCTCGTCGCCTCCGTGGGGCTCGCCGCGTGCGGTGACGACGAAGACGACAGCGCAGCCTCCGACACGACGGCCGCGCCGGACGCGACCGAGGCCACGGCGGCGACCAGCGAACCCGGCGGGACGGGCACCGATGTCGCCATCAGCAGCGGCCCGGCCGACGGAACAGCCACGACGCCCGGCGACACGTCGCCGGGCGGCGAGGGCGACGCCGAGGCGAGCGTCGTCGTCCGCGCCGTACTGTCGCCGACGAGTCTCGACATCTTGCACCAGCCGGGCGCGGCACTCGACGCCGTCCTGCTCGACAACATCTACGAGACCCTGCTGACCGTTGAAGACGACGGGACGATCTCCCCCGGCCTGGCGGCGCTGCCGGAGGTCTCTGACGATGCCACCGTCTACACGTTCACGTTGGAAGACGGCGTGACGTTCCACAACGGTGATGGCCTGACGGCCGACGACGTGGTGTTCTCACTCGACGAGCTGCGCTCGGAGACGGGCACGTTCGCCGAGGACTTCGCCACGATCGACACGGTGACCGCGATCGACGATCTGACGGTCGAGGTCACGCTGACGCAGCCC
The DNA here is from genome assembly GCA_030858325.1 of Actinomycetota bacterium. Classification (GTDB taxonomy): domain Bacteria; phylum Actinomycetota; class Acidimicrobiia; order Acidimicrobiales; family Ilumatobacteraceae; genus JALZMG01. Next base: position 6,038 of record JALZMG010000362.1, read on the forward strand.
GACAGCGAGTTGCAGTTCAATCT
>JALZMG010000374.1 GCA_030858325.1 Actinomycetota bacterium
GCCCCGATCAGATCCCACGCGCCGCTGCGCACCAGGTCGGCCATCGTGTCGGGGTCATTGAGGCGGCCGACGCCAACGATCGGCTTGCTGGTCGCCTCGCGTACCCGGCCGGTCCACGCAAGTTGATGCCCTTCCGGGAAAAACCGGGAGGACGCCGTGTCGCGCGCCCAATCCGCGCCGATGTTGACGTCCCACAGGTCGACGAGCTCGTCGGCCATCTCGATGAACTGCAGGCTCTCCTCGAGCGTGATCCCCATCGGAGCGAGACCGGCGACGGCCATGCGGTTGGAGATCGCGCACCGATCTCCGACCGCGTCGCGCACCGCCTGAAGCAGCTCCAGCCAAAAACGCGCGCGGTTCTCCAGGCTTCCGCCGTACTCATCGGTGCGACGGTTGTAATACGGCGACAGAAATTGTGCCTGCAGATAGCTGAAGCTGCCGTACACCACCAGGATGTCGAAGCCGAGCTCGGCCCCGGTCGTCGCCGCGCGCACGAACTCACGCTGCAGGCGCTCGATGTCCTCCCGTGTCATCTCTTTGGGGACGATGCCCTGGCGGCGCCACCCCGGGACCTGGGAGGGGCCGACGGGCACCCAGCGGCTGTCGCGGTTCAACGCCTCGGCCCCCGCGTGGCCGATCTCGAGCCCCGCAAGGGCGTCGTGCTCGTGCACCCGCTCGACCATCATCCGCAGCACCGGCGCGTCGGAGTCGTCCCAGCAGGTCTCGACGAGGCGGTTCGCTTCGAAGTCAGGCGCGACCGACAGCACTCCGGTGCACACCGCTGCCCAGCCGCCCTCGGCCTGGACGGCCCGGTGGCTCAGGTTGGCGTGTGGCTTGCCCGGGCCGAAGCCCGGGTTGTACGGCACGCCGTAGAAACGGTTCTTGAGCACCTTGGGACCGATCTCGACCGGCTCGAAGAGGATGTCGTGGCGAGCCTGGCGACGCCCTACGGGCGCGTGGCCGTCACGGCGCCGACCCGCCAGGTCGTCGGTGACGCCCTCGATCGCCATGTCCTTGCTCATCTCCTCGTCGCCGGCGGGACCAGGAAGTCGAGATCGGCACCGAGGTCGGCACCGAGCGAGTGCTGTTGATGAAGCCTCAGCCAGCCTCGCTCTGCGAGCGCCGGGGGAGACCAGGAGGCGCGGCGCTTCTCGAGCTGACGCTCCTCGACGAGTAGGTCGACGGCTCCGGCGGCGACGTCGAGCCGCACGAGGTCGCCGTCGCGGACGAGCGCAAGCGGGCCTCCGATCGCCGCTTCCGGCGCGCAGTGCAGCACCACCGTGCCTTCCGCGGTGCCCGACATCCGTGCGTCCGAGACGCGCACCATGTCGCGCACCCCCGCCGCGAGCAATCGCTTCGGGAGCGGCAGCGATCCCGCCTCGGGCATCGCGGCCCCGACAGGCCCGGCGTTGCGCAGCACGAGCACGTGCTCGGCGGTGATCTCCAGGGAGGAGTCGTCCAGCAGCCGCAGAGCGTCGTCCGGGCTCTCGAAGACGACGGCCGGGCCGGTGTGGTGCAGCAAGGGGGGCGACGCTGCGCCGGCCTTGATGACCGCCCCGTTGGGCGCGAGCGATCCCGCCAGCACCACGAGGGTTCCCGGCGGTCCCTTGGGCGCATCCAGCGTGCCGATCACGTCCTGCCACGGCGCCGGCGGTTCCACGCGCGCGAGTAGTTCGGCCAGCGAGTCGCCGCGCGCGGTGGCCGCGGTCGTGTCGAGCAACGGCTCCAGTGCCTTGAGCAGCACGGGTAACCCGCCGGCCTGTTCGAAGTCCTCCAGATACCGTGTCCCGCTCGGCAATCGACCAGGAGCGGAACGCCGTCCATCATCGGTCCCACGTCGCGCAACGTGAGGTCCAACCCGGCACGGCGCGCCACCGCCACGAGATGGACGAGCGCGTTCGTCGAGCCGCCGATCGCCGCGAGCACGATCAGGGCGTTGCGCAGCGATGCCCCACACACCACGGTCTCGCTCGCTGGCGCCCGCGCAAGCTCGACGGCTCGGCGTCCGGTGTGGACGGCGTGACGAAGCCGGGCGCCGGTGGGCGCCGGCGCAGTCGCGCCGCCGGGCAGCATCAGGCCGAGCG
>JALZMG010000391.1 GCA_030858325.1 Actinomycetota bacterium
GTGCAGGACGCCGCCGAGTACGCCGGGGCGCGCAAGCCCGTGCACATCATCGAGGAGCCGATGGCCGCGGCCATCGGCGCCGACCTGCCCGTCCACGAGCCGTCGGGCAACATGATCGTCGACATCGGCGGCGGGACGACCGAGGTCGCCGTCATCTCGCTCGGCGGCATCGTCACCGCGCAGTCGGTGCGCGTGGCTGGCGACGAGCTGGACGACGCCGTCTTGCAGTACGTGAAGAAGGAGTTCTCCCTCGCCATCGGTGACCGCACGGCCGAGGAGATCAAGATCCAGATGGGCTCGGCCTGGCCGATGGAGGAGGAGCTGACCGCCGACATCCGTGGTCGTGACCTCATCAGCGGGCTGCCGCGCACGATCCAGCTGACGACCGAGCACGTGCGCGAGTCACTGGCCGAGCCGGTCGCCGCGATCATCGACGCCGTGAAGACGACGCTCGACAAGACGCCGCCGGAGTTGGCCGCCGACATCATGGAAGACGGCATCACGATCACCGGTGGCGGTGCCCTGCTCGGTGGTCTCGACGAGCGGCTCAGCCACGAGACGGGAATGCCCATCCGGGTCGCCAACGAGCCGCTGTACAGCGTCGTCATCGGCTCCGGGCGGGCGCTCGAGAACATCGACGCGATGCGCGGGCTGATGTCGCTCGGCGGCGACGACTGACGACCCCGCGCCGCCGTCCCCGCCCCCCATGCCGCTCTATACGCCAGGTCGCCGTCGTGCCATCATCCTCCTGCTCTTGACGTCGATCCTCCTGGTGACGCTCGATCTGCGCGGCAACGCCGTCTTCGACGCCGCCCGCACCGGGTTCAACACGGTGCTCGAGCCGGTCGAGAACGCAGCCGAGGTCGTCACGCGACCGGTGCAGAACGCGTGGCGGGGGATCACGAACTACGAGGACGTCGCCGAAGAGAACCGGGAGCTGCGCGAGCAGCTGGAGGCCCAGCGCGCCGACCAGGTCGTCGCCGAGGCGGTGATCGTCGAGAACCAGGAACTGCTGGCGCTCAACGACCTCGAGTCGCTGAGCGAGATCCCGACGCTCGTCGCCACCGTCGTCGGCCAGACCCCGACGAACCTCGACCAGATCATCGAGATCAACAAGGGCTCAGACGACGGTGTCGAAGTCGGCATGGCGGTCGTCACCGCGGCCGGGCTCGTCGGCAAGGTGACTGCGCCCGTCGCCCCCGACCGTGCCCGTGTCATGCTCGTCTCCGACGTCCGCTACGCCGTCGACGTGAAGATCGTGCCGGCGGTTCCGCCACCGCCGCCGACCACGACGACGACGACGACGATCCCGCCCTTCGGCGTCTCCGTCCCGCCGGAGACCGGCTCCGAGCCGGCCGACAGCGGCACCGTCGAGTCCACGCCCGCGTCGGCGGCCACGTCGTCGACGACGCCGGACTCGGTGCCCGAGGAGGCCACGGGAACAGGCACGTCGGCGCCGCCGACGTCGACCCCGGATGACGGGTCGATCGCTGACGGCTCGGTGCCGCCCGGGACGGTGGACGGCTCGGCGCCGCCGACCACTGCGCCCCTGCCGACGACGACGACGCTTGATCTCAACCTGGTACGCGAAACGGGAGGGTTCACCGGGCAGGGCGAGGGCTCGTTCCCGCAGGTCAACTTCTTGGACCAAACGCCCGATCTCGGGCGGTTCGAGGAGGGTGATTACGTGTTCACGTCCGGCAGCGAGACGAGCCTCGCCCCGGCCAACATCCCGATCGGGCGGATCGTCAACGTCGTCATCCGTTCGACGTCGGAGGGACCGCTGCTCGAGGTCGAGCCGTTCGCCGACCTCGACCGGCTGTACTTCGTGCGCGTCGTGTTGTACCAGCCGCGCTCGGAGGTGCCGCTGGTCCCGACACCGACGACGACGACGAGCCCGGACGCCGGTAGTGAGGGCGCGGGTGGCTGATGCTCGCCTCGCTCGTGCAGGGGCCGCTGCTGCGGCTGGCGTCGGTCGGCCTTGTCGTGGTGGCGCTGCAGCGCACGCTGTTCTCCGACCTGCGGCCGCTCGGCGTGGCCGTGCAGATCGTGCTCGCGCTGGCCGCAGCCGCGGGCGCCGGTGGTGGGCCGCAGAAGGGCGCGCTGGCCGGGTTCGTGCTCGGCTTGATGTTCGACCTCGCCGTCGGCACACCGCTCGGCTCCTCGTCGATCACGATGGGTGTCGGCGGCTTCGTCGCCGGCTACGTCACCTCGATCACGATCGACCCGCAGTGGTGGCTGGCGGCGCTGTTCACAGGGCTCGGTGCGGCGGTCGGCGAGGCGGGAGTCCCCGTCGTGCGCTCGTTCATCGGCGAGGAGTCGACGTTCACGACGCGACTGTTGACGATCGTGCCGGTCGTCGCCGTCGCGTCGATGGTCCTCAGCCCGCTGCTCGTGCCGCTCGGACGATGGTGCATGCGCGTCAAGCGGCCGGAGTGGAAAGCGCCGCTGGAGCCGGCGGAGTCCCCGTGATGATCGCCGTCTCACCGCTCGACCGGCCAGACTGTCGCGATGGCTGGTGACAAACGGGCCGCCCGGCTCGGCGTCCTCGCACTCGTCGGCATGCTGCTCTTCGGCGCGCTCGGCGCGCGCCTGTGGTTCCTGCAGACCGTGCAGGCCGACGCCTTGCAGCAGACCGTCGACGCCAACAAGCAGACGACGGTGAAGATCCCGCCCGAGCGGGGCCGCATCTTCGACGCCGCCGGGCGGGTGCTCGCCGACAACAAGGGCGTGCTGACCGTCAACGTCGACTGGGCCGTGATGCGCAGCGACACGGCGCGCGCCGAGCTCTTCACCCGCCTGTCCGGCTGGCTGGACATGCCCGTCGAGGAGATGGAGCAGCGCTACGACAGCGGCCGTTACAGCCGGTACACGCCGATGCCGCTGATGGAGGACATCCCCGAAGACACCGCAGTGGCGCTGATGGAACGGATCGAGGACTTCCCCGGCGTCGCCGTCGACCCCGACTGGATCCGCATGTACCCGTACGCGCCGCTGGCCAGCCACGTCATCGGATACATGGGGGCGATCACCGCAGACGACGCCGATCGGTACGAGGACCTCGGCTATGACATCAGCTCGGAGGGCGAGGATGTCGGACGCAGCGGCGTCGAGCAGAGCATGGAGGAGCGACTGCACGGGGAGTGGGGCGAGGCGGTCTACGAGATCGATTCGCGCAACCGCATCGTCCGCACCGTCAGCTACAAGGCACCGGTCAGCGGCCAGGACCTGCAGCTGTCCATCGACCTCGAGCTGCAGCAGTACGCCGAGCGACTGCTGTGGACGCAGCTGCAACTGCGCCGGGCGTTCACCGCCGAGAACCCGGAGGTCGAAAAGCGCGACGGGACGCGCGGGCCGATGGACGAGCACCTCCCCGTCGGGGCCAACGTGAACTACAAGGCGCCGGCCGGATCGATCACGGTGTTGAACCAGGAGACCGGCCAGATCGCGGCGATGGCCAGCTACCCGTCGTTCGACAACCGCTGGTTCAGCGCCGGCATCGACGGCGAGAAGTTCAGCGAACTTTTCCCGCAGGACATCGACCCGGACGAAGCGGCCTTGACGAATCGGGCGATCCAAGGTCAGTACAACATGGGCTCGACGTTCAAGGTATTCACCGCGTACGCCGCGCTCGCCTCCGGTGCGCTGAGCCCCGGCTTCACCTACGACGACCAGGGTGTGTACCGCATCGGTTCGATCAGCGACGAGACGTGCGCCACCGGCGTGCGCTGCGAGTTTCGCAACGCCATCTGCGGCGACGGGCTGCCGTGCCGCTACGGGCCGGTCAACGTCCAGCAGTCCCTGGCCATCTCCAGCGACGCGTTCTACTACCGCCTCGGCGAGCAGTTCTACAACACCCCGGGGACGCCGTTCCAGGAGTTCGTGACGTCGATCGGGCTCGGTGCGGACACGGGGATCGACCTGCCGGCCGAGTTCGACGGGCGCGTCCCGACCGACGAGCTGAAGGCCGATCTGTTCGAGCGCGGCGTGCTCGATCCGTCCGAGACGCCGAACCTGCAACCGGGCGACCTGCTGCAGATGGCCATCGGCCAGGGTCTGATGGCCGCTACACCGTTGCAGCTGGCCGTCGGCTACGCCGCCGTCGCCAACGGTGGCCGCGTCCTCGCGCCCCACGTCGTGCAGACGATCTTCCAGCCGGAGGTCCCCGACTCGGATCTGGCCGGCTTCGCCGACCTGACCGAGGGCGTCGTCGTCGAGCAGGTCGCCCCCGTGGCCCGCCAGGTGTCGATGCCGCCACCTGTGCGCGACCCGATCGTCAACGGGCTGCGCCAGAACATCACCGGCCCCGGCGTCGAGGGTCCGGACGGCTATCGCTCGACGACGGCCGAAGAGCTGTTCTTCGACTACCCGGAAGGCGCCATCCCGGTGGCCGGCAAGACCGGGACGGCGCAGGGCCTCGCCAGCTACCCGTGGAACGACTCATCGGCGTTCGCCGCGTTCAGCCTCGATCCCGTCCGCCCGTTCACCGTCGTGTCCTACCTCGAGAAGTCGGGGTACGGGTCGCAAGGGGCGGCACCCGTCGTCAAGTGCATGTTCCTCGCGCTGTCCGGGCTGATCCCGCTCGACCCGGTGACGATCGCCGAGCCGCTCGACCTGGAGAGCGACGTCGCCGCCCGCAACCCGGCGACGGTTGACTTCGCGTGCATGCGCAGCGATAACGACGGCACCGCCACGGAACGCGTGGACTGATGCCGTCGTCGCCATGAGCCTGCCCCTGCTGAAACGCCGACCCGACTCGGGTCTCGGCAACATCCGCTCCAGCCCCGGCGACCCGAGCCGCAACATCGACTGGGTCCTGTTGGGCGGCCAGGGCCTGCTGACGATCGCCGGTTGCTTCGTCGTCTTCTCCGCCACCCGCACGCAGGGTGACGATCCGTACCGTTTCGTCACGCGCCAGGTCATCTTCGCCATCGCCGCCTCCCTGGCGATGGTCGTCACGATGGCCGTCGACTACGAGTGGCTGCGCGAGCGGGCGCGCCTGCTGTATGCCGGTACGGTCGCCGTGCTGGCCGGCCTGATCGTGCTCGGCCAGTTGTCCGGCAGGGGCGTCAGGTTGGCGTTCGAGGTCGGCCCGATCCAGATCCAGCCCGCCGAGTTGGCCAAGCTCACGGTGTTGCTTGCGCTGTGCGCGTTCCTCGCCGACGAGCGCCGTGGTGGCGTGGACATCAGCTATGCGCAGTTCCTCGGCGGTCTCGTCCTCGTCGGCATCCCGGCGCTGCTGATCATCGCCCAGCCCGATCTCGGGACCGGGTCCGTGCTCGTGGCGATGGCCATGGGCGTGCTGCTCGTGGCCGGTGCCAAGGCCCGTTACATCCTGACGATCAGCCTGCTCTCGCTCCTGACGATGGTGGCTGCGGTCGTCGGCAACTTCGTCAACGCATACCAGCTGGAACGGCTCCGCGTCTTCATCGACGAGGACAACCCGCAGCTCGAGGACGCCGCGTTCCAGGTGAACAACGCGATCCGCGCCGTCGGCACCGGCGGCCTGTTCGGCAAGGGTTATCTGCAGGGCCCGTTGACGAACGCCCGCGACATCCCCGTCGTCTGGGCCGACTTCCCGTTCGCTGCCATCGGCGAGCAGTTCGGCCTCCTCGGCTGCGCCGGGCTGCTCGTCGCGTTCATGGTCGTGCTGGTGCGCATCTGGCGCATCGCCCACCTTTCCCGGGACCTGTTCGGCACGTACATCTGCGCCGGCGTGTTCACGATGCTGCTGTGGCAGGTCTTCCAGAACGTCGGCATGACGCTCGGCATCATGCCGGTCACCGGCCTGCCGATGCCGTTCATCTCCTACGGCGGCTCCAGCCTCGTCACGTACTGCGCGCTGTTCGGCCTCGTCCAGAGCGTCCACATGCGCCGCATGCGCTGACACACGTGTCGCTCCGAATCGGGCCAAATGTCGATCTGGGCTCGCACAGTGTCGAAAACGCACATGATTCGCGCCCAGTGAGCGAAATGACACGGCCGCCTGGGCTGCACACGGGGCCGGGGGCGGTCGTTCGGGCTAGGATGGGCCGGCCATGACCGCACCGTGGGCGCGTTCCGAACCGCTCTTGTGGATGGTGCAGCAACCGGCTCGAGACATCGAAGACGGCGACGGCGACGACGACGGCGACGCACTCGCCGGCGCGACCGTGCCCGCGCCCGCCCGTGGTGGCGGACGCACGAGGAAGGATCACTATGGACAACATCGAGACAGGGACCGGCGTCCCGTCCGATCAACAGCCGACGGC
>JALZMG010000395.1 GCA_030858325.1 Actinomycetota bacterium
CATCGGAGGACGCGGCTCGTGAACATGCCGCTCATTGCGTTCCCCGGCCACGCAGGCCGTTGTTGGCCGCTCCCTCGCTGGCGCTCGGTCGCGCGCATCGGAGGACGCGGCTCGTGAACATGCCGCTCATTGCGTTCCCCGGCCACGCAGGCCGTTGTTGGCCGCTCCCTCGCTGGCGCTCGGTCGCGCGCATCGGAGGACGCGGCTCGTGAACATGCCTTTTTACGTCGCGCCTGAGCAGGTGATGAAGGATCGGGCGGACTACGCCCGCAAGGGCATCGCCAGGGGCCGGGCGCTCGTCGCGCTGCGCTACGCCGACGGCATCGCCGTCGTCGCCGAGAACAGCTCGGAGACGCTGCGCAAGGTCAGCGAGATCTACGACCGCATCGCCTTCGCCGGTGTCGGCAAGTACAACGAGTTCGACCAACTCCGCGTCGCCGGCGTGCGGGCGGCGGACCTGAAGGGCTTCCAGTACAGCCGCGACGACGTCGACGCGCGCAGCCTGGCCAACCAGTACGCCCAGATCCTCGGGCAGATCTTCACCCACGAGATGAAGCCGATGGAAGTGGAGATCCTCGTCGCCGAGGTGGGTGCCGAGCCGGCCGGCGACCAGATGTTCCACATCCTCTACGACGGAACGGTGTTCGACCATCGCGACTACACCGTGCTCGGCGGCGACGCCGATGCCATCACCGGGCGCGTGACCGAAAGCTTCAGTGACGGTTGGGACGCGGCGGCCGCCGTGAGCGCAGGGGTCGCCGCACTGGCAGGGCCCGAGCGCTCGCTTGGCGCACCGGAGCTGGAAGTCGCGCTCGTCGCGCGTGGCAACGGCCGGCGCTGCTTCCGTCGCCTCACCGACGACGACGTGGCGGCGATGTTGAGCCAGCCCGATCCGGCTTAGCGATCGGCTGGCGTCCGTCTCCCTCGATCGGCGACGGCAGCGGAGACGGCTCGACGGGTTGCCCCGCCGCCGGGCGCATCTGCGCGACGCGCAACGTGTGCGCCCCCGACGTTGATGATGCATGCACAAGTAACCGCCGCGTGCCGTGGTCCACGCGCGGGAACTGGCCAAGCCGATCGCCGGCAGCCGGTTCGTCACCCTGGCTGGTCGCAATCGTCGGCCACGCTGAAAGGGGTGGTGAACCCCGCAGGCGATCTTCCCTCCTTGTCATGCCCCCGGGCCCACGATGACGGCGGCCGACCCAGCCGGCGACGCGTGGTGCACGACGCCGCGCTCAGGGCAACTACGTTGCCGCCGTGACGATCGACGCCGACGGGGCAGATCGCCCGTCGGACGGGCGGCCGTTCCGGTTCTACGACAATCGGCAGAAGTACCTCGCGTTCGTGACGACGTGCGACGAGAAGTGGCGCGTCGCCGAGCGCACGGCCCGCGAGCTGACCAACCTGCAACCGGCGCCGCCGGCGCTGCGGCTGTTCGACGCCGGGATCGGCGACGGCACCGTGCTCGCCCACCTGTTGCGAGCGATGCACGAGCAGTTCCCGACGATCCCGTTCTACGTCGCCGGCAAGGAGATCAGCCTGGAAGACGTGCGACTGAGCCTCGAGAAGCTGCCAGACCGGCTCGTCGAGCATCCCCAGACGGTCGTCGTCATCAGCAACCTGCACTACTCCGAGGCGCCGTGGCTGCGCCCGAGCACGCCGGCCAAGAGGGAGCAGCTGGCGTTCCGGCACGTGTCGCTGCAGGGGACGACGGCCCACGGGTTCGCCGACCAGCTGCGCAACCTCGACGAGTTCCTCGTCGAGCACTGGCAGGTCCGTCCGAGCGAGCGAACGGGGAACCCGCTCTATGTCACGCCGTCGGTCCTCGTCATCTGTCGCGACGATCAGCGCTTCGCGCTCGACGCCGTCATCCCGGGCCCTGACGACGAGCGCGCCGACTACGACCTCGTCGTCGCGTCCCAACCGTGGCGGTCGAGGATGACCGCCGAGTTCAAGGCGCAGCGCATCCTCGCCCCGCTCAGCCGCAGCCTGCGCAGCCACGGCGTGCTCGTCGGCATCCAGTCGAGAGGCGGCGACCCCGGCGTGGAGATCATCCACCAGATCTGGCCGGACGAGGACCCGTTCCCCGTCGACCGCTACGAGCTGCTCGACGCGCTGCACGCCGAACTGGGATCGGACGCCCGCACCTACGACCTGATGGCCCTGCCCGACGACGAGTCGACGTTGCGCTACTCGATGCACACGCTGCCGACGGAGATCGGCAACTCGATCGGCACGTCGACGCTGTTCGCGGCGTGGAACGCCGCCATCTACGTCAACCAGATCGGCGATTCGCGAGTCGAGGAGGCAGCCATCTCCGGCAGGTACCTCGACGCCACGGCGTCCGTGCTGCAACGCCACGGCGGCCTGTGGTTCTTCGACGAGACCTTCCTCGTCCGCCGGCATTAGCGCCGGCGCGCCGTGAGTTGGCGCCAGGGCGGCGCGCGGACCCGTGGGCCGACCTGGTGGTTCGGCGTCTGCCAGAAAGAGACTAGGTTGTCTCGCGGGGGTGGCCGAGGTCACACGAAGACGTTGTGATCGGCCATGTCCGGTCGAGACCAGAACACGTAAAGGACCGAGCCCATGAGCATCCCTACCGAACCAGTCGGGTCGCTGCCGCGGCCGATGGAGCTGCAGGACAAGATCGCCGCCTACGACGCAGGCGACATCGAGTTCTCCGAGCTCGAGGCAGCCCAGGACGCGGCGTGCCGCGACTCCATCGAGCGGATGGAGGCGACCGGCTCGCCGATCGTGTCCGACGGTGAGCA
>JALZMG010000420.1 GCA_030858325.1 Actinomycetota bacterium
GGGCGCCGCCGCGGCAGACTGCCGCCCGTGCACCGGCGCGGTCGAGTCGTCGAGATCGAGTCCCTGGAGCGCTTCGACGCGCTCCTCGCCGGCGGGGCGTGCCGGATGCGCGGGTGGCGACTCCAGAGCATCGACCTGCGCCGGCGGACCGAGGCCCTGCTGGCGCTCGACCCTGCCGGCGCGCTGCTGCTCGGATGCAGGGTCGAGGAGCCGGCCGCGACCGCCCTGCGCGCCGGCGGAGCGGTGCTGTTCCCAGCCGTTCCCGACGTGCCGGTCGACTCGTACCGGCCGGACCTGTACACGGCCGCCGAGCTGTACGCGGGCCTTGGCGATGCCGGTGGCTACGAGTCGACGCTCGATGCGCGCGTCTACGCCTGGTCCCAGCGCCCGCTCGGCGACGCCGGCGAGACCGTCGTGCGCGCGCTCCACGACGCGGCGATCGAGGACGCGCTCGACGACGCGCTGGACGGGCGCCAACTCGTCGCCGTAATGGGCGGCCACGGGCTGGCCAGGGACGATCCCGCGTACGCGGCGGCAGCCACACTCGGCCGTGGTCTGGTGCGCTCCGGCCTGACGGTCGGGACCGGCGGCGGTCCGGGCGCGATGGAGGCAGTCAACCTCGGGTCCTATCTCGCCGTTGCCGCCGACGACGCGCTGCCGGCCGCGTTGGAGATGGTTGCGGCGGTGCCGTCGTTCCGACCGTCCGTGGCGACGTGGGCGGCGGCCGCGTTCGACGTCGTCGCCTGCTGGCCTGGCGGCGACGGGGGGATCGGCGTGCCGACGTGGTTCTACGGCCACGAGCCGCCCAACGTCTTCGCCTCCGCCATCGCCAAGTACTTCCAGAATTCCGTACGTGAAGCGACGCTGCTGCAGCGAGCCGGCGCCGGCGTCGCCTTCCTCCCCGGCGCGGCGGGGACGGTGCAGGAGGTGTTCCAGGACGCCTGCGAAAACTTCTACGCCGACGCACCCACGGTTGCGCCGATGGTGCTCGTCGGCGTCGAGCACTGGACCACCCGCCTGCCGGCGTGGCCGCTGCTCCAGGCGTTGGCCACCGGGCGGCCGATGGAGTCGCTGGTCACCTTGGTCGACACCGTCGCCGAGGCACTCGACATCCTTACCAATCCGGGTGCGCGCACCCCTCGTCCGGTTCCACCTGCAGCGTCGCATGGGTGAGCGCGAAGCGATCGGCGAGCACCGTACGGGCGTCGTGCAAGACGGTGTCCGGGTCGATGCCGGCGGTCACGCCGAGGTGCGCCGTGACGACCTCCATGTCGCTCGTCAACGTCCAGACGTGCAGATCGTGGACGCTGGAGACTCCGGCGACGCCGGCCAACGCCTCGCGCACGACTGCCGGTTGCAGGTGGGCGGGCGCGGCCTGCACGAGCACGCGCACGGCCTCTCGACCGAGCCGATGGCGTCGGCGACGACTTCGAGATAGGCGCCACGGAGGTTGAGGCTCGACGCCCACCCCGGTGGAGCAACCCCATCGAGACGACGTTGGCGGCGAGGCCGACGACGCCCGGCGGAACCGCCGTCCGAGGCTAGCGTCGCCAGCACGAACACCCCACGGTGCGCCCGGTGCAGGATCCCCATGGCGATGAGCCGGGCAGTCGTCGAGCGGCCGACGCCGGCCCGCGCGAGTTCGGCGGCGCTCAGGACGCCGTGGTGGTTGGCGAGCCAGCGCTGGACGGCTGGCGTGAGCGTCGTCATGTCGACTCCCGAGGGAAACCGGGCGAGGTGGACGACTGTACGCGTGGGGTGCGCGGTCAATCTCGGAGTGTTGAACGCCGCACGTACCCGCTCTCAACACTCGCACGGCGTTCAACACTCGGATGAGGAGAGGGCGGGCGGATACGGTCGGGGTCAGTGACGGGGACGGCGACTGCGTTCGGGATCGACATCGGTGGATCGGGGATGAAGGCCGCACCCGTAGACCTCGAACGCGGCGAGCTGACGGCCGAGCGGCACAAGATCCTCACGCCGCAGCCGGCCACCCCGGAGGCCATGGCCGATGTCGTCGCCCGCCTCGTCGAGCACTTCGCGTGGTCCGGTCCGGTCGGAGTGACGTTTCCCGGCGTCATCCGCCACGGGGTCGCGTACAGCGCAGCGAACGTCGAGCGGTCGTGGATCGGTACCGACGCGGACGCGCTGTTCACGGCGGCCGCCGGCTGCGACGTACACGTCGTCAACGACGCCGACGCGGCCGGCCTCGCCGAGGTCCGGTACGGCGCCGGCCGTGATCGCCGCGGCGTCGTGATGCTGTTGACGTTCGGCACGGGCATCGGCTCCGGCCTGTTCGTCGACGGTGTGTTGGTGCCGAACACCGAACTCGGTCACCTGGAGATCGACGGCGAGGATGCCGAGCACCGGGCCGCGGCCAGTGCGCGCGACCGGGAGGGATTGTCCTGGAAGGACTGGGCGGCGCGCGTCCAGCGCTACCTGGAGACGATCGTCATGCTGTTCTCGCCCGAGCTGATCATCGTCGGCGGGGGTGCCAGTCGCAAGGCCGACAAGTGGCTGCCGCACATCGACGTCGGCTGCGAGATCGTGCCGGCGGCCATGCACAACGAAGCCGGCATCGTCGGTGCCGCGCTCGTCGGGTCGCTGCCCGCCCCGCTCACCTGAGCGCGGGCGCGGCGGCGTCGAGCGCGCGGCGGACGTCGTCGGCGCCGGCCGGCGGGAGGCCGATGACGCAACGCGTGAAACCGGCCTCGGCGTACTGCTCGACGATCCCCGAATCCGGCGGGCAGGCGAACACGCCGAGCTCGATGCTGTCACGGGCGCGGCCGGCGTCGTCGGCCATGGAGAGCAGGTCCGGCAGCTTCGTCATGATGTTGCGGCGGCCGTGAATTGGCATCCAGCCGTCGCAGTACTCGACGACATGACGGAACGTGACCGGCCCGCCGGCGCCACCCATGATGATCGGCGGGTACGGGCGCTGGCGCGGCTTGGGCCAGCTCCAGCTCGGGCCGAAGCTGACGAACTCGCCGTCGAACGCGGCCTCGTCTGCGGTCCACAACTGCTGCATCGCCAGCACGTGCTCGCGAGCGTGGTCGCGGCGGCGGGCGGGATCGACGCCGTGGTCCTCCATCTCGTCGTGGTTCCAGCCGACACCGATGCCGAACAGCACGCGGCCGCCCGAGACGTGGTCGAGCGAGGCCACCGCCTTGGCCAGGTTGATCGGGTGGTGCTGGGCGACGAGGCTGATGCCCGTGCCCAGCCGCAGGTGCTCGGTCGCCGCCGCCGCGGCGGCAAGGGCGACGACGGGGTCGAGCGTGCGGCGGTACTCCTCCGGCAGTTCGCCGCCGGCCGGGTACGGCGTGCGCCGGCCGGTGGGGATGTGCGTGTGCTCGGGGACCCACAGCGACTCGAACCCGCGCTGTTCCAGCTCGACGGCCATCTCCGCAGGGCCGATCGTCGTGTCCGTGAGGAAGATGAGTGCTCCGATGCGCATCGCGGGTCAGCGGAACGCGCGGAGACGGTCGGCCAGCTCCGTGCGGTAGGCGGCCGCCCTACGCAGCTTGATGTCCTCGTACCCACGGACCTGATCGGGCAGGGTGGCGATGGCCACGGCCTCGTCGTGATTGGCGGACGTCAGCGCGGTGCTCAGGCGCTCGACGGCCTTGCGGTACTCGGGGATCATCGCCCGCTCCTGGCGGCGGACCTTGGCCCAGCGGAATGGATCGAGCAGCGTGCCGCGCAGCCGCTTCGACTTGTCGAGGGCGACGAACACGGGCCGCGTCCGTGGCCCGAGTTCCATCTTGTTCTTCATGCCCATCGCCCGCAGCATCGGCGGGTGCAGTCGCCACGTGACCTTGGTGCCCGAGCCGCCGACGGCCTCGTACGCGGCGCGCGCCTCCGGTGCCAGCAGCAGGCGGGCGACTTCGTACTCGTCCTTGTACGCCATCAGCTTGTGGGCGTGGCGGGCGACGGCCTCGGTGAACTCGACGCGCTCGGGATCGACACGCGCTTCGGCGGCCCTGGCCGTGGCGACGAGCGCACGGAAGCGCTGCGCGTACGCCTCGTCCTGGTACCCGACGAGATCGGCGGCGAGTCGCTCGATCAGCTCGTCGGTCGTCTCCGGTTGGCGCCGCGGTGCGAAGCCGGCGGCCTGCTCGACCCCGTCGGGATCGACGCTCCAGCGCCGGCCCCAGCGGAACGCGGCCACGTTGCGCTCGACGGCGACGCCGTTGAGCTCGATCGCCCGCTCGATGTGCTCGGGAT
>JALZMG010000423.1 GCA_030858325.1 Actinomycetota bacterium
GGCCGGCACCGAGTCCCGGAATCGGGATCGGCCCGGTCAAGGTGCCGTCATCATCGACCTCGAACCCGCGACGCACCAGCTCCGCCCTGAACTCGGCGGCGGTGGCCGCCAGCCGGGCCTGCCAGAACGGGACCTCGTCGCTCAGGCGAACTCCTGATCGCCGGTCGCGCCCCGCGAGTCGCCGCGCCGGATCGTCGCCGCGCCGGCCAACGGCGTCATCGAACCGACCCGGGCGGTGAACGCCCGCTTTGACTCCCGGCACGCGCCGCACGACTCCGAGGTCACCTCGATAGTGATGGGCTCGCTGTCGTTGCCCTTCGCGTAGTCGGCGGTGATGGTAGGGATCACCGAAGTCTCCCCAGACTCGATCACTGAAGTTCCCCATCCTTGAGAGGGGTGGTGGGCCCGTTGATGGTCCACCAAACGAGTGAGGGACTCCTCGACGCTGACGGTTCCAAGCCGGTCAGCACGAGGAGTCCCCTGCTCATGTTCTCAAGGAGTGAAGACGTGGAAGTTCATGCCCTGTCCAAGCGGGGGTGGTCGATCTCGGCCATCGCCCGTCATCTCGATCGTGACCGCAAGACGGTCCGGTCCTATCTCAACGGCGAACGCGAGGCGGGGGTGCGCCGCTCGTCGGCGCCGGATCCGTTGGCGCCGTTCGTCGGCTACGTGAAGGCCCGCTTCGTCGACGATCCGCATCTGTGGGCGTCGGCGTTGTTCGACGAGGTCGTGCCGCTCGGTTACGGGTGTTCGTATCCGAGTTTCGCCCGCCAGCTGCGGGTGGCGGGGCTGCGCCCGCATTGCGAGGCGTGCGCCGGGGTCCGTGGCCGTGAGACGGTGGAGATCGATCATCCCGCCGGTGAGGAGATCCAATGGGACTGGGCCGAGCGACGTCGAGCGCCGTGGGGCGCGACTTGTTACGGGTTGTTGGGGACGTTGGCGCATTCGGGCCGCACCCGGGAGGTGTTGTGCGAGTCGATGGATCAGCCTCATCTGATCGAGGGGATCGACGGGGTGCTGCGCCGACTCGGGGGCACCGCCCGCCGGTGGCGCACCGACCGGCTGGCCACGGTGATCCGCCCGGGCAGCGCCAACGTGCAGGCCAGCTTCGCGCCGGTGGCCAAGCATTACGGGGCGATCGTGGTGCCGTGCCCACCGCGGCGAGGCAACCGCAAAGGGGCCGTCGAGTGCGGCGTCAAGTTCATGTGTGGCCGCTGGTGGCGCACGATGACGGCGACCACACCGGAGGAGGCGCAGGTCAGCCTGGACCGGTTCTGGGCCACCACTGGTGATGCCCGGCTGCGTCCGCCCGGGCGTTACGCCGATCCCGACGCGCTCGCCCCGGGTGAGCGGCCGGTCTGGCCGACGGTTGGTGCCCTCGCCGACGCCGAGGTGTTGATGGCCCTGCCGCCGGTGCCGTATCCGGTGACGGTGGAGGTCACTCGGGTCGTGGACGGGCGGGCCAGTGTGGCGTTCCGCGGGAACCGCTACTCGGTGAACCCGGGGATGGGTGGCGTCGAGGTCACGTTGCGGCACCGTGTCGGCACGTCCACTGTGGACATCGTGTCGCCGGCCGGGATGGTGCTGGTCGCCCATCGGTTGGCTCCGCCGGGGGCGGGGTCGATGGTCCGCACCCCCGAGCATCGTGCCGCTTTGGAAGCGGTCGTGCTGGGCCAGTTCTCGACCGCCCGACCGTGTGACCGCAAGGCCAACCGGCCACCCGGCGCTGCTGCGCTGGCTGAGCGAGCCAGGCTGCTCGGCTCCGCCGGTGTCGAACCGGCCGTCGATCTGGACCGCATGGCTGAGGTCATCCGTCTCGCCTTCCCGGCCACCACCGACACCGCCGGGGAGGTGCCGGCATGAGCGTCGGGTCCGACTACCAACGGCTGCGCGCCCACCTGGCGTTCCTCCGGATGGCCGCAGCAGCCGAAGCGCTGCCCGCGCTATTGGACGAGGCGATCAAGAACAAGCTGTCCAACCAGGCGTTCCTCGAACGGCTCCTCGCCGTCGAGGTCGACGCCGTCGACGAACGCCGCCGGGCCAGCCTGGCCCGCTTCGCGTCGCTGCCGTCCCCGTTCACCCTGGCCGACTTCGACTACACGGCCCAACCGTCGGTCGACCCGAAACTGATCGCCGAGCTGGGCAGCCTGCGGTTCGTCGACGACGCCACCAACGTGCTGTTCATCGGCCCGCCCGGCGTCGGCAAGACGATGCTCGCCGTCGGCCTCGGCCACGCCGCCGTCGCGGCGGGGATGCGCACCTACTACACCACCGCGGCTGAGCTCGCCGCGAAGTGTCACCGCGCCGCCCTCGAAGGACGGTGGGCGACGACGATGCGCTTCTACGCCGGACCCCGCTTGTTGATCATTGATGAGGTGGGATATCTGCCGTTGCCCGCCGAGGCCGCCGCGGCGCTGTTCCAAGTTGTGTCCCAGAGATATCTGAAAGGCAGCATCGCGTTGACGACAAATTTGGGCATCGCTTCGTGGGGCAAGGTGTTCAACGACGACCCGATGGTCGCCGGAGCGATGCTCGACCGGCTGCTGCATCGCAGCGTCGTGATCAACATCGACGGCGACAGCTACCGGATGCGCACCCACCGGGCCCGGGCCGAAGCCACCCGCAAGGCGGTCAACGGATCATGATCCCGACCAGCCCGAACACCCCGTCGTGTCACGATGCCGTCACGATGACCTGCCCGGTCTGCCAACAACCCTTCACACCTGTCGGCCGCCGCAAGTTCTGCTCCGACGCCTGCCGGGCCGCCGCCTACCGTCGACGACGCGACGCCCGACGAGCACCCGTAGTCGTTCCCCGAGCCCAGCCCCGACGGCCGATCACCGTCTACGAATGCGACACCTGCGGCGCCCGAGCCCTCGGCGAACAACGCTGCGAAACCTGCAACACCTGGATGCGCCGCGTCGGCCTCGGAGGCAACTGCCCGTGCTGCGACGAGCCCGTCGCCGTGGCCGAACTCGTCGGTCAGGAGGTGATCACCACGACCTGATCTACGCTCAGCACCGGCTCGCCGCCCCGCTCTACAACTGGGGAATTTCGGTGATCGACAGTGGGGATTTTCAGCGCTCCGCAGCACAATTGCGAAGGTAGCTCGCCGGCACCAGATGATGCGCCCTTCTTCTGACTGGCGACGCGCGCCTCGTCGAGGAGTCGTCGCATCTCCCGCCGGGTCTTCGGCGTGTCGAGGAGTACGGGATCGGGT
>JALZMG010000458.1 GCA_030858325.1 Actinomycetota bacterium
GCTCGAAGCGAGCCTGGCCGCGCTGCTGCCGTAAGCCCCGAACTGTCCTTTCCAATCGGCCCGATCGGGGCGGTCGGAAAGGACAGTTCGGGGGATCAGGCGGCGCGCACGGCCCGCGCGACCTCGCCCCAGCGTGCTGCGTTGTCGGGGCGGCGGGCGATGTCCTCGCCCGCGCTGTACATGACAACGCGGTCGGCGACGCCGCCGTAGCGCGTCGTCAGCTGCCCGGCCAGCTCGTCCCAGCGGCACACGACGGCGAAGTGGTCGAGCATCTCGTCGGTGATCAGCTCGGCCATGCCGGCCAGGTCACCGGCCTTCATCCTCTCGTTGAGCCTGGCCGACGTGCCGTCGAAACCGAGGTCGTCGAACTGGTAGGCGTAGTTCTTCGTCGAGCCGTAGAACGCGATCTGCGCGCGCGCCCGGTCGACGAGCTGCGCCCGCTCCTCCGGGCTGTTACCGGGCGCAGCGAACACGGGGACGATGAGCGCGACGTCGTCGACGGTGCGTCCCGCCGCGGCGGTGCCCTCCTCCAGCGCCGGCCGGAGTCGTGTCTGCAGGTAGTGCAGCGAGTGCAGCGGATGGACGTGGATGCCGTCGGCGACCTCGCTGGCGGCGCGCACCATCCCCGGTCCGACGGCGGCGATGTCGACGGTCAGGTGCTCGTGGTCGTGGCGGCGCGGCCGGCCCATCGTCGGCAGCAGTGTGTGGCAGTAGAAGGAGCCCTCGTGCTGTAGCGGGGCCTCGTCACGAAAAGCCGCCCAGCACGCCTTGACGGCAAGCACGTAGTCGCGCAGCCGGGCCACGGGCGGGTGGAACGCAGCGCCGTAGCGCCGCTCGACGTGCGCCCGCACCTGGCTGCCGAGCCCAAGCCGGAAGCGGCCGCGGGTCAGCTCGGCCAGCTCCCACGCCGTCTGCGCCGTGATCATCGGGCTGCGTGGGAAGGCGACGGCGATGCCGGTGGCCAGATCGAGCGTCGGCGCGGCCTGCGTCGCCGCGGCGATCGACAGCCACGGCGGCTGGTTCGTCTCGATCATCACCATCCCGGAGAACCCGACGTTCTCGGCCACCGTCGCCAGTCGCTGGACCTCGTCCCACGTTCCCGGTTGTGTCATCACGTCGACGTGCATCGCGTCATCCTGACCGATCGCCACCGCCCACCGGCGAGCCATGATGGCGTATGGACTTCATCGAGACCGACGAGCAACTGATGTTGCGCGAGGCGGTGGCCAAGCTGGCGGCCGGGTTCGGGCACGAGTACTTCCTCGCCCGGGCCAAGGAGGACGGGCGGGCGACCGAGCTGTGGCAGGCCGTCGCCGAGCACGGCTTCTGCGGCGTCAACCTGCCGGAGGAGTACGGCGGTGGGGGCCAGGGGATGACCGAGTTGGCGATCGTCGCCGAGGAGCTGGCCGCGGCCGGCTGCCCGCTGCTGCTGCTCGTCGTGTCGCCGGCGATCGCCGGCAACGTCATCGCCCGCTTCGGCGACGATGAGCAGCGCCGGCGCTGGCTGCCGCCACTGGCCGACGGCTCCGAGATCATGGCCTTCGCCATCACCGAGCCCGACGCCGGCTCGAACTCGCACCGGTTGTCGACGACGGCCGTGCGGGACGGCGACGAGTACCGGCTGAACGGCACGAAGTACTACATCTCCGGCGTCGACGAGGCGTCGAACATCCTCGTCGTCACGCGTACCGGCGTCGACGAGGACAGTGGGCGCGGCAAGCTGTCGCTGTTCGTCGTGCCGACCGACGCGCCGGGGTTGACAAAGACGGTGATCCCCGTCGAGATCGTCGCGCCGGAGAAGCAGTACACGCTGTTCTTCGACGACGTGCGCGTGCCGGCGGCGAGCCTGATCGGCGCCGAGGGCGACGGGCTGCGCCAGGTCTTCGTCGGGCTCAACCCCGAGCGGATCATGGGCGCCGCCGGCGGGATCGGCGTCGGCCGCTACGCGCTGGCCAAGGCGTCGGCGTACGCCAAGGAGCGCAAGGTGTGGGACGTCCCGATCGGCATGCACCAGGGCGTCGCCCACCCGCTGGCCGAGGCGCACATCGACCTGGAGCTGGCGGCGCTGATGCTGCAGAAGGCGTGCTGGATGTACGACAACGGCCACGACGCCAGCGAGGCCGCGAACATCGCCAAGTACGCCGCCGCCGAGGCCTCGCTGCAAGCGCTCGACCAGGCGATCCAGACGCACGGCGGCAACGGCATGGCGACGGAGTTCGGCCTGGCCACGATGTGGGGATTCACCCGCCTCATGCGCACGGCGCCCGTCAGCCGGGAGATGATCCTCAACTTCGTCGCCCAGCACAGCCTCGGCCTCCCCAAGTCCTACTGAGCGAGACCGGGACCGCCCCGTTTCATCCGAGGGTTTCGACGCACCCGAGGGTTTGCTGCGGGGCCTCCCCGCACGAAACCCTCCGCTGCCGCGAAACCCTCCGACGGAAGCGATGATGGATCGCATGGCGCGCGTCCCGTATCCAGATCCGGCAGCACTCTCGGACGAGACGCAGGAGTTCCTGGCCACGCTGCCGCCGCTGAACATCTTCCGCATGCTCGCCGGCGGCGAGGGACTGCTGCGCGCCTTCAGTCGATTCGGCAACCACCTGCTGAACAAGACGCAGCTCGACCCGGTGCTGCGCGAGGTGGCGATCGTGCGCGTCGGGGTGCTGTCGGGTGCCGGCTACGAGGTGCACCAGCACGAGGCGATCAGCAGGGGCCTGGGGATGAGCGACGAGCTGATCGCGGCGATCCACGAGGGCCCCGTCGCCGAGGTGCTCGATGACGCCCAGCGCGAGGTGCTGCGCTACACCGACGACGTCGTCGTCAATGCGCGTGCCTCGGACGACACCATGCAGCCGCTGCTGACTCGATTGTCGGCCCGCGAGCTGCAGGAGTTGACCGTCACGATCGGCTTCTACATGCTCGTCTCGCGGTACCTGGAGACGTTCGGTGTCGACATCGAAGCTTCTGGTGGCCCAGGCATCGATCTCACCCGCCGTTGACCCAGGCGCCCGGCCGAGCGAAATGTGACATGAACGGGCCGATACCGGCCTTTCCGATCTCGGGACATGGGTGACAGTTGATGTCGCGGATCATGGGTGACACCTGGAGGGGCAGCGGTGACGATGGTTGCTGTGGTCAGGAAGGTGACATCGATGAAGGCAATGGCAGCGGTCGTGGCCGTTGGTGCGGGTGAGCGGGTCAACGTGCCGAGGGTCTGCGCCGAGGTGGGCGTGTCGCGAAAGACGTTCTACAAGTGGGTGGCCCGCTACCGGGCCGAAATGGGTCACACTTCTCACGGTCTGGCGCGACGAACGGTAAGCATGGGGTCATGGCCCGGCGTGATTCCTGGCAGATGGCGCTGATCAGAGAGGCGCGAGCGGCGCCGGAATTCGGTGCGTTCGTGGCGACGGCCGGCCCGTTGCTCGCCAGCGCGCCGCGTGGCGACGGCCATCCCGTGCTCGTGTTGCCGGGGCTCGGCGGCAGTGACACCTCGACGCTGCCGCTGCGGTGGTTCCTCGACCGCCTGGGGTACCGCACATCCGGGTGGGGCCTGGGCCGCAACACCGGGCCAGGCGGGGGTGTCGCGAGAGCACTGGACGACCTGCTCGCGGCGCTCGGCGCCGAGCACGAACGACGCGTCAGCCTGGTCGGGTGGAGCCTCGGCGGCGTCTACGCCGGTGCGCTGGCGGTG
>JALZMG010000462.1 GCA_030858325.1 Actinomycetota bacterium
GCGGCGAAGGCGACGACATTGCCGAGCCCGGCCCAGAACGAATCGGGGGTGGCGAACGCCGTGGCGATGAACAGCGCGATCGTGCAGCTGAGCGATGCCAGCGCGTAGGCGATGCCGTAGACGAACATCGAGCGGACGGTCCGGTCCTTCTGGGCGCCGCCGACGGAGGGCGCCGTGAACGGCAGCCGGTAGCCGAACAGCATCGCCGTCCCCAGCGCGACCAGCCCCACGCCGACGACGAGCGTGACGTACTTGGCGTTGCCGGCCAGCCATGACGTGAACGAGTTGGTGATGATCCCGGCGACGACGAACACGCTGAGGAATCCGGCGGCGACCGCGCCGGACACGAGCAGCGCCCGACGCACCGACGCCCGCCCGGAGTCGGCGGCGCCGGCGTCGATGCCGAGGAAGTACAGGAGGTATGTCGGCAAGAGCACGAACGCACACGGGTTGACCGAGGCGACGAGGCCGCGGATGAACGACAACCCGATGTTCACGCCCCGACGCCCCAGTGCATCTGGATGTGGTGACGCAGTTCAGCCTCGTCGAGCACCCCGTCCTGCCCGACGATCGTCCCGTCGGGGTCGACGAACAACGTCGCTGGGAAGGCGACCACCCCGAGCGCATCGGTGAACTCGAAGTCGGGGTCGCGCAGCAACTCGTAGTCGACACCGCGCTCGGCGGCAAAGCGCTGCATCGCCTCGACGCCGTCGAACGGATTGACGCCGACGAAGCGGACATCGTCGCCGAGCGCGGACTCGACGGCGGCGAAGTCCGCCAGCTCGCGGGCGCACGGTGGGCAGGTCGAGTACCAGATGTTGACGACCATCGGTCGGGCGTCGCCGGACAGCGCAGCAGACGTACCGGCGACGTCCAGCAACTCGACCGCCGGCAACCGGCTCCCTTCGAAGGGCGGGTTGGCCTGCGCCGCCGGATCGACGTACTCGCCCGGCTCGTCGAGGCGGACGTCGAAGCGGTCTTCATTCCTGACGGCGACGGTGCGGCTCCACACAACGGCGCCGACTGCGCTGATGACCGCGGCCGCAACGAGCACGGCCACGGCGACGACCGCGCGTGGACTGGGTGGTCGTGCCTTTGCCAATGCCACTGCCTGAAGGATACGGACCTCGTGGCGCCCGGCGCCCTCGCCCGCCCGGGCACCGGCCGAGGGGCGGCCGGTGCCCGGGCGAACGGAATCGTCGCCGGCTCTCCGTCTCAGGCGACGGAGCCGACGATGCCGAGCTCGTCGATGACGAGTTCGGGGCGGGGGACCTTCGGTGGTCGCCCGCAGGGGCGCTTGCTCGTGACGATCCGGCCGTTGAGCAGCAGCTCACCGCCCCAGACGCCCCACGGCTCCTCGCGTTCTTGCGCGTCGCGCAGGCAGCCGGCACTGAGCGGACACTTGGCACACATGGCCTTGGCCCGGGCGATGTCGACCAAATCGTCGGAGAAGAACAGCGGCGTCAACGTGCCGTTGCCGTCCGCACACCGCGCCGCGGTGCGGACGACGGTGGGACTCTCCTCTGGCGCCGGGAGTCGGTAGATGGTGTGCATGTCGGTCCTGCTTTGCGTTCTCGGGTGATGGTCGTGGTGGTCCGGTCGGTGGTCGGTGAGCGTCGTCATCGCGGTCATCGCGTAGCTCCTGTCGATGTGGTGGTGGAGGTGAACTGAGCCCGAAAATCGAGAAAGGCCGCCGGGTTGATCCCGGCGGCCTCGTGAGAGGAAGTTCGACCTGTCTAGGTCGGACTGCTCCCGAGGTGCCGGAATGTGGACTTGGCCGTGAAACCGGTGAGCTCGCGATCCCACGGATTGGCGCACGCCGTCTGCAACATCACGTTGGGGATGACCGGCAGGAGCCGAACCACGGGCGCGGCCGTACGGCCTGGTGCCGTTCGCTGCGTCGAGGTGGACACTCCGGACATCGCCTGCCTTCCTGTTGGTCGTGTCGGTCGAATGTGGACGCGTCGCCGCCCCCAGGGACGCGACGTCCGCTCAGACAACCATGTCACCGGCAATGGCGTCAAGAGGGTTTCCGCCGCAATCGGCACGACGTTTGTCACACCGGACGGCTGGGCGCCCGGCAGGCAGGACGATTCAGGCAACGGAGTGCGACGGGATCTCGTCGACGACGAGCTCCGGGCGGGGGTGCGCCGGCGGGCGGCCGCGGCGCCGCTTGACGGCGACGACCTCCCCGTCGACGAAGATCACTCCGCCCCACACGCCCCACGGCTCCTGGCGGGCGCGCGCGCCGGCCAGGCAGGCCGTGCAGAGCACACACTTGGAGCAGATCGCCTTCGCTCGTGCCAGGTCGATCGGATCGTCGGAGAAGAACAGGTGGTTGAAGGAACCCCGGCCGTCCGAGCAACGGGCCCATCGTTGCATGCTCATGGAGGACATGAGTCGCCAGCCGCCGTCCTGAGACGCGCCGGCACAAAGAAATCTCGATGGCTGCCCGGTTCTGCACGGAGGAGGATCAGCTGGCGACGTATTCGTAGCCGTCGGCACGGTCGAGGCGGTCCAGCTCCCCGGCCAGGCGCAGGTGCTCGAGGTGGGCGAACGTCTCGCTGTCGGCCATCGGTCCCTGGGCCCGCGTCGAGAAGAGATGCTGCGACATCTCCTGGACGCGCGCCGGGCGGGCCAGCTCGGCGGCCGTTCGCCGCAGCAGGTCGAGGCGGCCGAGGTGATGGACCTGGATCGCCTTGGCCCGCCCGGCCAGGTCCTCGAAGGGCTGGCCGTGCGCGGGCAGCACGATCGACACGTCGTCGCCGTGCGCGGCGACCTTGTCGAGCGAGTCGAAGAAACGGTCCAGCGGGTCGGCCGAGCGCACGAACCCGCCGATGTGGGGAGTGATCGTCGGCAGCACGTGGTCGCCCGACAGCATGACCCGCTCCGTCGGGTCGAACAGGCAGAGGTGGTCGTCGGTGTGCCCCGGTGTGTGCAGCGCGATCCACTCCCGGCGCCCGAGTCGGATCGTGGCTGCGTCATCAAGGCGAACGGTCGGCGTCGGTGTCCTGAACAGGCGCGGGAAGCGACGGCTGCCGCGCATCATCATCCGGCGGCGCAGCGGGAACGGGTAGCCAACCCCGCCCCACGGCGGCGGGTCCCACGGCTGACGACGAGTGGCCGCCGGTTGCGTCTCGCGCGCCTCCTCGGGGTCGGCGGCGACCAGGTTGCCGAGATCTTCGACGTCGACGTCGGGCGGATCGAGACGATCCCAGATGAGGCTGAACCGGCGGTGCGTGACGATCTCCGCACCGGTCTCCCTGCGCACCCACCCGGCACCGCCGAAGTGGTCAGGGTGGCTGTGCGTGATGACGACGGTGTGGACGCGCCGCAGTGGGATCCCGGCGCTCGCCAGGCGCTGGCGCAGTGTCGCCAGTGTGGCCCGTCCCGGCAGCCCCGGATCGACGACGGCCGCGCCGCGCTCGTCTTCGAGGACGTAGCAGTTCGTGTGCCCGAGCCCCGGCATGTCGATCGGCAGTTGACAGCGCAGCACACCCGGCGCGACCTCGACGACGTCACACGACGCGCGCTCCTGTTCCTGGCGGCGGGGACGCTCGTTCGGCGCAGGATCAGGCACGGGTCGACGCTACGGCCGCGCGTCCGGCTCGGGCGACCCGGAGATGTTCGCGCGACGCCGGCGTCTGCCACCATCGCCGGGTGACCGATGGGTTGGGCTGGGCGCTCTTTGCAGCCGGATGGACGCTCGGGTGGTTGCTGCTGTGGCGGACGCGACCTCTGCCGCCGGCAGCGGCGCGGCGGGATTCGATCGCCGTCGTCGTCCCCGCCCGCAACGAAGCAGACTCGCTGCCCCATCTGCTGA
>JALZMG010000491.1 GCA_030858325.1 Actinomycetota bacterium
GCCTCGTCCTGCGTCGGGGCGAGGTCGCGCTCTTTGTCCCACTGGCCCTGCAGGAAGTCGAAGTGGTTGACGAAGCGGTCGAGGAAGCCGGGCGCGCCCTCCTCGTCGTAGCCGAGCGCGCGCAGCAGCGTGAAGATGCCGAGGCGACGCTTGCGCGCGACACGCGTGCCGGCGGTGACGTCACGGCCCGGCTTCTGCTCGACGTCGAACTCCATCCACTCGCCGCGGTAGGGGTGGATCGTGCCCTTGACCAGCTGGTGCTTGGTGAGGTTGCGCAGACGGAAGCGCTCGCCCGGTTCGAAGATGACGCCGGGGCTCCGCACGAGCTGGCTGACGACGACGCGCTCGGTGCCGTTGACGATGAACGTGCCCTTTTCCGTCATGATCGGGAAGTCGCCCATGAACACCGTCTGCTCTTTGATCTCGCCGGTGTTGCGGTTCATGAACCGGGCGCGCACGAACACGGGCGCCGAGTAGGTCATGTCCTTTTCTTTGCACTCCTCGACGGAGAACTTGGGCGGTGGGCGCAGGTCCTCGTCGTCGGGGTCGAACTCCAGCTCCAGCTGCAGCGCCTCGGAAAAGTCCTTGATCGGGCTGATGTCGCGGAACGTGTTCGCCAGGCCCTCCTGCAGGAACCAGTTGAAGCTCTCCCGCTGGATAGCGATCAGATCCGGCAGCTCCAGCGGCTCCACCAGGTTGGCGAACGAATAGCGCTCACGGGACGTCGAACGTGTAGCCACAGATCACTCCTGGGGGGCTTGCGGGTGAAGGGGCGCGTCGAACCAGAACCTTCGATCGGTGAAGGGACAGCAGGCGCACGGCAACGAAGCAGCCTAGCCGCGAAGGGCGACCTATATCAACCAGCCTTTCGGGCGGGACGCCCGGGCTAGGAGGTCTGCGTTGAGTTGGGGGAAACGGTAGAGAACCGCCTCGTCGCTGTCAAGCATCGAGGGCGCCGTCAGCCCGAACGCCGGCATGAGAGGATTCTCATCTGACGCTCATGAACACGAACACCCCGCCGGGCAGGATCGACGACGTCATGCGCCGTGCGCCCGGAGTCCTCGCCACTGCCGCCGCCACCCTGGGCTTCGACGGTGCCGACTGAGCGGTTCGGGCGCGGTTGGGCGCGGGCCGTGCGCCGCTTCACGTCGAGCATTCGCAGCCGCATCGTCGTGGGCTACATGGTGCTGATGACGGTCGGGCTGGCTGTCGCCGTGCTCGTGACCCGGCATGTGCAGTTGGAGCGTGAGGATCGCAAGATCGAACAGGAGCAGGCGCAGGAGATCGCGGAGCTGCGCCTGCTCGCCGGTGGCATCGACCCCGAGACCGGCGTCGCCTTCGGCGGCGACGCGGCACGGATCTTCGATGTCTTCCTCAGCCGCAACGTGCCCGACGAGGACGAGGGCTTCTACACCATCATCGACGGCGCCGGCTACCTGTACAGCCCAGGGTCGCCGAACCTCTTCACGGACCCGCAATTCGAATCGCGCTGGGCGGCAGCCGCCTCCGGCCCCGCCAGGTGGACGACGTCGACGGACGTCGGCGACGCCGGCGAGGTGCGCTCGCTGGCCGTGCCGTTGGAAGGCGCTGACGGCGTCGCCGGTGTGTTCGTCGTCGCCAACTTCCCAGACGACGACCAGGCCGAAGTCACCCAGGTCGTCCGCGTCATCACCTATGCCGGGCTCGGCGTGTTGGTCGTCACGTCCGCCCTGGCGTGGTCCCTGGCCGGGCGGGTCCTGCGTCCGGTGCGCGAGCTGTCGCAGGCCGCCCGCAGCATCACCGAGTCCGACCAGTCGGCCCGCATTCCCGTCGAGGGCCATGACGAGTTGGCCGAACTCGGCGACACGTTCAACGAGATGGTCGGCCGCCTGGAGGCCGGGTTCGAGATCCAGCGCCGGTTCCTCGACGACATCGCCCACGAGCTG
The DNA here is from genome assembly GCA_030858325.1 of Actinomycetota bacterium. GTDB lineage: Bacteria > Actinomycetota > Acidimicrobiia > Acidimicrobiales > Ilumatobacteraceae > JALZMG01. The sequence continues at coordinate 1,926 of JALZMG010000491.1, forward strand.
CGCACCCCGATCACGATCGCCAGGGGCCATCTGGAGTTCCTCGGCGACGACCCGGCGGAACGGGCCGAGACGGTGGCCGTCGTCACCGACGAGCTGGACCGGATGGGTCGCTATGTCAGCGACCTGCTGTTGCTGGCGAAAGCCGAGCGGCCGGACTTCCTCGTTTTCCAGCCGGTCGACATCGGCGAGCTCGCCGCCGACGTCCACCAGCGCGCGCGCGCCCTCGGGCCGCGTGAGTGGGTGCTCGACGCGGCGCCCCGCCCCGGCGTGTTCGCGCTGCCGGCCGATCCGGATCGCCTCAGCCAAGCGCTGGTCAACCTGGCCGCCAATGCCGTCCAGCACACCGCCGAAGGCGACGAGATCGGCATCGGTGTCGCCCACCGCAACGGGTACGTCGAACTGTGGGTGCGCGACACCGGCCCCGGCATCGACCCGTCCGTCGTGGAGACGATCTTCGACCGCTTCTCTCGCGGCGCCAACAGCCGGACGCGCCGTCCCGAGGGTACGGGCCTCGGGTTGTCGATCGTCGAAGCCATCGCCCGGGCCCACGGCGGTGCCGCCGACGTCGAGAGCCGCCCCGGCCACGGCGCCAGGTTCCGCCTGCGCATCCCCGTCGCCGCGGGGGATGGCAGCTGGGCCCCACCGATCGGGCCACCACCAGTCCCCGCCCAGCCGACCGGAGAACGCCGATGACCAGGATCCTGATCGCCGAAGACGAGGAACGCATCGTGTCCTTCCTGGAGAAGGGGTTGCGTGCGAGCGGGTACACCACCGTCGCCGTCGGGTCCGGCAATGATGCGCTGGCGTTGGCTCGCGACGACAGTTTCGATCTCGTCCTGCTCGACATCGGGTTGCCAGGTCTCAACGGCCACGAGGTCCTCCGCTCATTGCGGACGCGCGGCGAGCAGCTGCCGGTGATCATGCTCACCGCCCGCGACGGCGTCGACGACACCGTCGCCGGACTGGAGGGCGGGGCCGACGACTACATGACGAAGCCGTTCCGCTTCGAGGAGTTGCTGGCGCGGATCCGGCTGCGCCTGCGCGAGGGGATCACCGCCGAGCCGAGTGTGCTGCTCGCCGGAGGGGTCACGCTCGACCTGCGCTCACGGCGGGCCTCGGTCGGCGACCGCGTGGTCGAGCTGACGGCACGGGAGTTCGCGCTGATGGAGGTGTTCCTGCGCCACAGCGGGCAGGTACTGTCGCGCGAGCAACTGCTCTCACACGTGTGGGGCTACGACTTCGACCCCGGCTCGAACGTCGTCGACGTGTACGTGCGATACCTGCGGCGCAAGCTCGGCGACGGTGTGATCGAGACCGTCAGGGGCATGGGCTACCGCCAGCGGGCGTGACCCAGAACCGTGAGATCGGGAGTGAGGGCTGCGCCGAGAGGCGTCAGGTGGGGCTCCAGCCGTTGCGGTCGTTGAGGAGGTTGCCGATGATCAGCACGGTGGCGAGGCACAGCGACGGAGATCGCCGCGCCTCGTCGGCGGGCAGCGGAGGTGTCGAAGCCGCTGCTGTACCACTACTTCTCCGCCAAGAGACCTCTCCCTTCGCCGCGATCCGCGCCGCCGAGGAGCTCAGCGAAGCGATCCGCCATGACGACCCGCTCTCCCCGCGTCGCCGCCTCCGTCAGGCTCTGTCAGCGCACGTCGCGTGGATCGACGCGAACGCGCGCGGATACCGGGCCATCCTCCAGGGCGGGATCAGCGCCGACGCCGCGGTGCGGGCGATCGTCGAGGATGCGCACGCTCATGGCGCCGCGGACCGCGACGTGCGGGACAGACGCAGGCGGGCGTACCGCGACAGGCGCCAGAGCCCCAGACCGATCCGCCCGTAGCGCTTCCGGATCCTGGCGGCCTGCAGGAGGTAGAGCGCCCGAGCAGCCTCCATGTGCGACCACAGCAGCGGCATGTTGCCGAGCCCCTCGCCAGCCTCGACATCCCATTCCTCTGGCTGCAGCGGCGCAAGCACGGCGCACATCGCATCGGCCCGTCGCTCGGCCT
>JALZMG010000493.1 GCA_030858325.1 Actinomycetota bacterium
CCAGCACGCAGCGGGCGCCGGCGAGCGCGACGTCCGTTCCGGCCAGTACTAGCGCCGGGTCGAGGTTGCCCTGCACGACCGTGTCGGCGCCGAGCCGGCAGCGGGCGGCGGCGATCGGTGTGCGCCAGTCGAGGCCGATGACCTGCGCGCCGGCGGCGGCCATCGCTTCGAGCAGGTGGTCGCAGCCGATGCCGAAGTGGATGCCTGGCGCGCCGGGATGACGTACCACCAGCTCGGCGAAGACGCGCCGGGAATGGGGGAGGACGTAGCGCTCGTAGTCGTCGCGCGACAGGGCACCGGCCCACGAGTCGAACAGTTGGAACGCACCGGCGCCGGCCCCCAGTTGCACGTCGATGAACTCGATGGCCATCGTCGCCAGTCGGTCCAGCACGTCGTGCCACAGCCGCTCGTCCGTGTGCAGCAGCGCCTTCGTGTGCTCGTAGGTCCGGCTGGGGCGGCCCTCGACGAGGTAACTGGCGACCGTGAACGGCGCGCCGGCGAACGCCAGCACGGGCACGGCCGGCCCGAGGTCGGCGACGACCGCCCGCACGGTGTCGGCGACGTACGCGACGTCGTCGGGCGTCAGCGGACGGAGGCGGGCCAGGTCGCCGCGGTCGCGCAGCGGCTGATCGGCAACGGGCCCGGTGCCGGGGGCCACGTCGATGCCGAACCCGACGGCGTGGGCGGGCACGACGATGTCGCTGTAGAGGACGGCGGCGTCGACGCCGTAGCGGCGGACCGGCTGCAGCGTGATCTCCGCCGCCGCCTCGGGGCGCTTGATGGCGTCGAGGATCGAACCTTCCCCGCGCACGGTCCGGTACTCGGGGAGGCTGCGCCCCGCCTGACGCATGAACCACACCGGCGTGTGTCGGGCCGGCGCGCCCCGAGCCGCAGCCAGGAACGGCGGCACAGCGGGGTCCATAGGGCTTCGAGGACGCTACCGGTGGCCCCGATAGAGTACTCCGACCTCGTTTTCCCGTCCCGCCCCCCCCACTCCGCACTGGACGAATGACGCAGCACCATCCAGAACTGGCCGATGAGCAGGCGTATGTCGACTTCGCGTACGACTGCCTGGAACGCACGAAGACGTCGGCGTGGCGCTTGCGCGATCTCACCGAAGCCGACCTCGGCGGCACGTTCCAGGCCCGTTTCGAGCGCAACGCATTCGACGAGGCGCTGCTCAAGCGGCTGACTGACCTGGACCTCGGAGACGCCGCGCTCGTGTTCGGCCGCATCGACCGCATGGCCGAGCGCCCCGACGGCGTCGAGAGCTTCCACATCGGGCGCCTCGCCGTGGCCGACGACGAGTCCGAGCCCGTCGTCGTCGACTGGCGGGCGCCCGTCGCCGAGCCGTTCTACCGGGCGACGGGGCGGGAACCGATGGGTCTCGTCCGCCGTCGCCACTTCGTCGTCGAGGGGCGCTCCGTGCTCGGGCTGGAAGACGAGCTGTTCGGCGGCGGCCATCTTGGCGTCGGCCACGACGACGGTCTCGTCCCCGGTGACGTCACGCTGCAGGCTGAAGTTGAGGATGAGGGTGGACCGGGAGCTGTCCGGCTGCGCGGGTACTCGACGCTGCTGGCTGCGCTGGAGCGAGGGCGCACGGGCACGCTCGGCGACATCGTCGCCACCATCCAGGCCGAGCAGGACAAGATCATCCGCTCGCCGCAGGCCGGTGTGCTCGTCGTCCAGGGCGGTCCCGGGACGGGCAAGACGGTCGTCGCGCTGCACCGCGCGGCGTACCTGCTGTACACGTTCCGCTTTCCGCTCGAGGACCAGGGCGTGCTCGTCATCGGGCCGAACCGCGTGTTCCTGCGCTACATCGAGCGCGTGCTGCCCTCGCTCGGCGAGGCCGGCGTCGACCAGGTTGTGCTCGCCGACCTGGTCCCCGACGTCGCCTTTGCCCGACCCGGCGTCGACGCCGCCGAGCCGGCGGCCACGGCGCGCATCAAGGGCGACGCACGCATGTCCACCGTCATCGACCAGGCGATCAGTGATCGGCAGCGACCGCTGCGCGACGACCTGCGCATCCCGTTCCGCACCGGCTATCTGCGGCTCCGTGCCGAGGAGTCGGCGCGCATCGTGCGCGGCGCGCGCCGTCGCGGCCGCCGCCACAACGCCGGCCGGCGCGTCGTCGAGACCGACGTGTACGCCGCGCTCGCCGC